>JARFXS010000151.1 GCA_029194465.1 Candidatus Nitrosocosmicus sp. | reverse complement strand
ATTATTGCTTTCCCCAATTTCGATTGAGCGAATGTTAGTTTATGTAAAATATCAAAAATGTCTCTATTCGGAATTCGAAATTCTGGATGTTCTAATAGTGGGAACGTTGATGGATTAAAAAGTTTTCCTCCATATCCATGTAATTGTAGATCAGGGTGCGAACTTCCACTATGAACTAATCTAAATGTAGCAAGTATTCTGCTCCATGAATCATAATTCTCATCCAGAATTCTATCACTTTTTCTTTCATCTTGTAATAGCTTTATCATAAGATGGGTTACCCCATAAGATCTATCATACATCATTTGGCCATGAGGTAATAAGAAATTTTCCTCTGCGTAAAGTAGGAAAACCAATCGAATAATCACGGTTAAAGTAATGTGATACAATTCATCTCCATTAAAACTGGAAAGCAGTGTTCCTCCTGTTGCTTTGTCTGTCGTATCCATAGATTTAATGAAAATTTCTAAAGCATCTCTTACTTGTAATCCAAGTTGATTTGCCACATCCACTTGACGTTTTTGACTTTCTTCAACTAATTCAATTAACTTTCTTACGTCTTTACCTAAAATTCTATTAGAATTTAATATATTCATGAAACTTTCTAAGGTAACTTTTTCATCAACCCATCCTTGAGTACTCCAAGTTAAATAAGAAGTAGAAAGACCGGTAGCTGCATAGACTAGTCTAAAATCTTCACAATTAGTTATAATACCTAGAGGAATTTCGGTTTCTCGAAGTAACCTATCGAGTTTAACAAATGGAGAAGCCTTCCATCTTCCAGTTTTATTCTCTTGCTTATCTAAAGACTGTTCCAAAGGGTATATAAGCACAACTAAAGTAGGCTTATCATTATCATCGAGTAAGACACGGCTTGGTCTTAATGTTTGATTGTATTCATATAAATCAATTACTAAATCTTGAGGGACATTCGTATGCTTTTTCCAATGCTTTGATTCAATTTCTAGCAAATCTTCTAGGATAAAAATCAATCCAGTTTCGAATTGATTCAGAATTTTTTGTAATTAGTTTCAAAGCGAATACCTCTTTTTTGAATTATATACTAATCTGATAATGGTTTTTGTCCATTAGGAAATTCTGACTCTAAAACAGGTTCACTAATTAAGAGGCCTGAGACTGATATAAGAGACAACCAATCGTGTTTTGGATAAACTTCTCGCAATTTGTTCACTCCTTTAATAGATTATCAGGCAAAAGATATAAAATTCCTAATGGAAATACACGTATTTCTTTTGATAAATCAAACTTTAATTTAATTTTTTCCGGCTCTGTATAAAATTGTTCTTCTAGTCCTAATTTTCTCTTTCGAAGCCATTTAAGATCTTCTTGTAATTGTTGATTCTCTTCTTCTGTATAATCAGTAATTTTCTTTTGAGAGTCAGTAACATTAGATATCCTTGCTGTAATTTCCTTAATTCGTTCAGTTATTAGAGACTTTACATTAATGATCTCTTTTCTTACATATTCTTTCAATAGGTCTTTAATTCTCAATGTTTCATTTTTTTGCAGTTCGATGATTTTTTCTTTAATTTGTATCTCAAAACTAGGAAAGTTTTTCCTAAGAAAATTTCCGATATGTATCGGTATATCGCTAAATGATCCTTGTGTTTTTAACCATGATTGAACTATTTTATCATCTAACCAAATTAATTGATCTTTATTGATTTCGGCACCAAAGGTTTGAATTGACTCATGTATTTTTTGATTATTTTTACTATTTGCTAATATCCTTACGAAAATAACAATACCGGGATATTTAAGAATAAAAGGGGATAAAATTTTATAGGATGATTTAAACAGTCTTAGATCTTCATGAAACTCTTCAGCCCATATATTTTTTCTAAATTCATTAATTACTCTCTTCATTAAAGGGTGGTTAAGATGAAGCAAGACTGTGTCATTCCTTGAAAGCCCTACATTTGAATCAAAAATGATTGTCTTTAGATTACCTTTAGAATCCCTAATCGTATGTTCTAGATCAATCCATGCATTAGGCATGTTTGCTAAAATGTAACCCTTGTTTTTTAGATCGTTGTTTTCTACAGGTTTTAAACCAGGATGGTTGACAAGTTTTAGACCTTCATTTAAGAGTGCTAAAAGATTCTCATGTGTAATTTCTAAATCGAATCTTGATCTTACTAAATTATTCCTTAATTCTATAATTCTATTATTATTAATTTTACTGTAATGGATATCAGTCTTGGTTTTTTGTATCTGTTCTGTTAGTGAGTCAATTTTTAATTCTCTTCTATTTGATAGTCCTAACATGGTGTTTTCGATCTCTGACGCAATAACATCACCTACACTACCAAGTTCTTGACGCATGGTTTCAACTTTATCAACTACTGTTTGGAGAAATTTCGAATCTTCATTATTGGCATAAACAAAATGCCATATATATACTTCGGGTGATTTTTGTCCATGACGATCAATTCTTCCATTTCTTTGTTCCATCTATTTGGGTTCCATGGAATCCCAATGGATAAGATTTTACAACATTTTGTAAATCTATACCTTCAGAAATAGCATCAGTTGCAGGGAGTATTCTTACGGGATTAATATCAGGATGCGATTCAAATGCTTGTTTAATTAGTTCTCTATCTTTTCCTTCATACCTACCAGTTAATATTAATATTTGTTTAGAGAATCCACTTTTTTCAAAGATTTTAGTAAGATATTTAATGGTATCTTTATATTCGGTGAATATCACTAACCTTTCATTATTCCATTGTTTTCCATTTCGCATATTTTTTGAGATCATTCTACTACAGTACCTGGTTTTGCTTTCCATTTTTTCTTGTGATTGTTTGATATTTTTTCCATTTCTTCTAGCCATGACAATTCTTGCTCATTTATCTCAAAAAATTTGAATCCTTCCTCAATAGTTATATCTTCATATTGGGTTTTTCATCGTCATTGTCCCAATCTTCCATTGTCCAGGCATGGAATCTCCTTAAAAGAGATTCATCGGTAGTATTTTCTTTTGATTTAATTGTTTCATAATGGGTTTGAAGGGACTTATTGAATGAAAGCGGGGATGATAACAATCTTTTCTTTAGTAGAGTAAGTGTAAATCTTATTGGAAAAATCTTAGATCTTGAAGTTCTTAGCATTCTAGATTCCGTATAGCGATTTAATAATTCATGAAGTCTTGATTCCTCCTCATTGAGGTTTAATGAAAAATATTTTACCTTTCTAGTTGAGAATTTTTTTCTTCCTAATGCATCCTCTATTTCTTCTTTTAATCTTCTAACCATAACTGTTTGAAGTTGCTTTTTGTCCAAAACTGGTCCTCTCGAAAATCTTAGAGGATCAATTAGTTCTAGTAGTGCCGTAAAGCTTTCTGTATATCCATTGTGAGGAGTTGCTGTAAGAAAAATTCTATTTTCAAAATTATCAATAATTGACATTAAAAGTTTTGTTCTATCAGAATCTTGAACATAATTCTTACTACCAGATGGAGCGATATTATGTGCTTCATCTACTATAAGTAAATCCCAATCCTTGATTGGATTGGACAATTCTCGTTTTTGTAAAGATTGCATGAACAAACTTAATGGCTGTTCTCGTTTGAGAAAATCAAACGATGTAATCAATCTTGGAAAACTATTCCATGGATTTACATGTATGCCATATTCTTTTCTCAGTTTTTGGATTTCTGCGCGGTTTATAATGATAAAAGGTAACTGGAATTTTGATTCCATTTCTTCTTGCCATTTTATTTGTAATGATGAGGGACAAAGTACCAATACCCTTTTAACTCTTTTTCTTGCTAAAAGCTCCTGGATTACTAATCCGGTTTCTATTGTCTTTCCTAAACCTACATCGTCTGCTAAGAGAAGATTGACCCTAGGCATTTTGATAGTTCTGTAAAGTGGTTCAAGCTGATAATCTTCGATCTCGATTGCGGCATGAAATGGGGAGGAAAATTCATGTTCTAAAATAGCAGATGAAGTGGACCATCTAATCGCATGAATAAATGCTTCAAATCGATATAATGAATCCCATTTAATAGGATGGGGAAATGATATTGCTTCGTGAATCGTAGCATTGGGTTCCAATTCCCAAATAATATCCATAGTTTCGCCCATATCATCTTCATCTACAGATTCTAAAGTGATACGATGAGATGTGTTCCCCGATAGATCTGAAACAGAGACATCTTGGA
>JARFXS010000150.1 GCA_029194465.1 Candidatus Nitrosocosmicus sp. | reverse complement strand
TCCTAAAGAAAAATAGCCTTATTGTTACAGACAATGAAGACGCCTATGGTGCAACATATTTCATATCTCCATTAATGGAAAAAAATTATTCTGCATTTAAGGAAATTATGGACAAAATTGGGAAAAAGTAAATTAAACAATGTTGTTTAAACTAATTTAATAAACAAATGGACTTCATGATCGCAGCAGCCATTGCGGCTCTTCTTAACATAGGATTGCTTGGAACAATAATAGTAATATATGTACAGAATACGAGACTTGTCCAATCATATTTTACTTATGGTTTGATAACTGTGGCTTCAGCATTTATGGTCCAAAACATTGTGATTGTTATCTTTTGGTTTAATCTTTACACAGCTGGTCCTGCAATAAAGACGATTGTGGATGCAGCTGCACCCTACTTGTTTGTCATTAACCTAGCTCAAACGGTTGGTTTGGCAGTGATGGTATGGATAAATACTAAATAAAAGAAGTAAACAGTATTTTATCATAATTAGTAACCATGTCGATGAATGGAATTCATATATTATTAGTGTTTGCTAGGATCATCTTTTGGAACCTTTCTTTGATATCCATTCGATCAGAAATCAATTATGAACCTTAAATCATAACCTCTCGAAGGATAAAAGTTAAAATGGACAATGGTACAGGATTTGAATCGAGACCTGAGATAAAACAGCAATGCCATCAGGACTGATGTATGAATGGTGGGAGATAACCAAGTTTTTAACTAGAATTTATTATCGATGGACGCTGCATGAAGAAACAAGAGTGATTGAAGAATCTGTTGCGAGTATCAAACCAGCAATCTCTTTATCTTCAAGACCTACTCTAAAACTACTCTCAGTTTCATAATTTATTCACCTTATCAAAAGCCAATCAAAACTAATCGTAAAGAAAGGATCATACTCTATCAGTTTACATTTCTTCCCTGTCACTTAGGTTAAAATTAATCTTTTTAGCTGGAAAAAAATGAGGTATAAAAATTAAGTTGTTTTTATTACTTTTCTAAAATTTTCAAGGTTCTTTGCCATTTCTTCTTCGAATGACTCTTCTGTATAGCCATGAACTTCTATACCATGTTTCTTCGCATTTTCCAGCAATTCTTCTTCTGTTTCGCCATACATCGTATGAGTACACACGGGATCTCCCACATCCTTACAATTGATGCTTAAGGTCATAAATTGTAAATGCTATTGCATAAAGTTAAAGATATCTATCAACTTCTAATTTTAACTGGAACTCATAAAAGACCAGTTTAGGCTTAATATGTGCAGGGCTAGTTTCAAAAATATTGATAAATCAGATTTTATCCTAACTACGAGAGAAGATAATCTCACATTTGGACTCGTAATTCATCTATTTCAAAGGCCACCACGCCCGATGTAATTTTACTATCTTACTAGGACTCAAAGGGAACAAAAGATGAGAAATTGATAGTTGGTAACAAATTACGACAAGAGTTTAGAACAATTAGGGAGAAACGTCACATAATTTTTGTTCATTTGTGCAACAATACCGTAATTCACTAAGGATACTTAGAAACATAAGTATATTTTTTGATTGGATCCAAATGTTGTCCTTTGATGCACCCATAGAAGTTCCATGTGATCATTTTGTGGATAATAAAAGTCGGACTCAAAATTAGTCTCTGCTAAAATAATTAACTAAATTTATGGATAAAAAAGTGTTCAGGTCTAATCAAAATATCCAATAATGGCTATCAAATAATGTTAATGAAATTAATGAAGATGATTAGTTTTGAACGATGGATCAGAATATAATCATATTGATATCAGTTATTTTTTAATATTATCCTATCACATTAAATAATCCCATCCATCCCAAATCTGAAAATTCATTTATGTGCGAATGAAACATGTATTTTCCAGGATAAGGATAATTGAATTCCACTATGCCTCTATCGCCTTGACCTAGTGTAACAATGTCATTAACAAAGGAAGGGTCTTTGGAAGTTCCACTTGGGTAGTACTTGTACATATTTCCATGCAAATGAAATGAATTAACCTGATCAAACTCTAACATATTGATCAGGTAGATACGATAGTCTGAGTTAATGTGAATAGGAATTGGGTTTTCCACATAATCAAATGCCTTACCATTTACAGTATATACTTCATTTCCATGTTCAAATTCTTGTGGCATATAGTCTTCTTCAAATTCCTGAGGAGTTGGAATACGGCTAGGTCCTATTCCTTCTTTTTCATAGTCTAAATCATATCCATTCATCAACATAACCATCTCAGTCATATTTTGTCTTGGTACTTTGGGGTCAATAATAAAAGCACCATACAAACCCTTGTTGATATGCTGATCAATAGGCGTTGAATGACAGTGATACGGATAGACACCATATGGCTGTGCTGTAAAAGAGTATGTAAAGTTTTGACCTGGTTTAATAAACCCTCCAGGTCCATCTATTCCATCCATCTCTGAAGGATGTATTGAATGTAAATGCAGTGAATGCGTATGGTTGTTTTCCTTACTGTTTATTACGTTGATTTTTACCAGATCACCCTCTGTTACCCGCATAGTTGGACCAGGAATTGTGCCATTAAAAGTCCATGATTGCGGAAACGTTAAACCATTACTTGCAATAGGTATAGACTGATTTTCCTCTATAAACAAAGTAAATTCCCTGACTGTTTGATTAGTTAGGTTGTTGTTATCATCATCATTATCAGCAGCTGTTGGACTACTACTACTACTAGACTTGACATGACCACAGTTAAAAAATGTCAAATATTCTATGGAAGATGGCTTCTTATCGGTATCAGGACTACAATTCTTAATTTTGTCATATTCCTCAGTAGAAATTAAATTCTTGCTTGTATTATTAGAGGTAACAATAGAGCTGCCGTTGTTGTTAACTGAACTGTTTTGTGAGCCTGTATCCAAAAGAGAGTTGGGAGTAGAATTTGTCTGTGAGTTTTCTTGGATTAAATCTTGAAAAGTAGTCAAACTATTACTATTATCATTAGTTGCCATTACAGGATAAAGGGAGAGGGAGAGGGAGAAAGATAAAAAGTATACAGCGATAAAGGCTACTAATAATGAGATAAAATATATTGTTAAAAAATTTGGAGTTTGCATAGATAAAACCTATGATTTATTATCACGTCATTTTACTTGTATGGTAACTTTTCTCCTATATCCTTTAATGCTGAAATTGCCATATCAACTGTCATGGTTGGACCTGCTGTCCATACAAGGAGTGTTTGTTCTGAACCTGTATCCCTTGCTAAACCTCGGAGGTCCTTAAAAGAGTATGTGCTGTCTATTGAAAAGCCATTATTTTTAAAATCCTGAAC
>JARFXS010000149.1 GCA_029194465.1 Candidatus Nitrosocosmicus sp. | reverse complement strand
AATAAATCAGTTCCATTGGGATCCTTTAGATGAGTTTTACCAGTGGTGGAAGCTATATTTTTGAATTTGGAACTTACAACGGGATTTGTAAAATCACTTTCCTTCCAATAATCTGAGTTTTCGTATATAGAAGTCCAAGCTTCAATAGGCAATCCTTCCTCACTCAAAGCAACTAATTTAAAGCCTAATTTGTGTAATGACTCGAGCACCTCGGGACCGATCTCATCATTACCATAATAAAAATTAGAGTTATTTTGGCTAATCGTAGTATCCATAATTTTCCCCTTCTGATAACTCCTTATACTTTGGATCATTAGTAAACTGTTCCACGATCTGGAATATGGGTCAGCTTTCTCTGATACTTTTAACTAATTGACTGTCAAATATCGAAGAATAAATTCCTTTGTCTGTCGGTGATATACCACTCATGTTACTATCTCCGCTAAATTCAATCGAAGTATATGATCAGAACATTGTTGACAGAAAAATCCTGTTTTGTTAATTAATCTAATTTTCAGTTTTAGGGTTGCCATATTAGTGCAATCCATACCTGAACAGTCACGGTTAAATTTAGGAGTACTACTAATATTAATAGGGTGACTCATGCGAGTTCGCTCATCCTTGTATCTGCTCTGAGAGAGTGGTATCTTTGTGAGCAGATACAAAACCATTTAATTTTCTAATTAAGGTATACAGTGAATTATCCATGCTGTGGTTTGTATTGAGTTGGTTCGTATAATTACAAAGTCCTTTTCTTTTCATTAGACTATCTCTCCATTACTCTTAATTTTTTGATAATTATCATATCATTTTCCTTATTGATTTCCACGAAATCTCCTTTTCCGATACTCAGCTCCTTTGAATAAGTCTGAGGGAGTATTACTCCTAGCGATGAATTATTTATTTTAGATATTTTATGAATTTTCAAATCCATAGATATAATTAATAAAAGATAAACTATTATTAGGCTTTACTCAAGAATACTATTGAAGAATAGTGCCTATTCCTGCAAAGAGTAATACTGTGGGCAAAAAAAAGATAGGGATTGAAGAGATTTTAGATGTAAATAACCCAGAAACAGAGATATATCGAGATATATTCAGATATTCTGGACTTAAACTCCTTTCTCATGATACAGATGATAAAAAAAAGGAAATAAAAGAAAATACTAAAAACTCTTTAGATACAGTCTTTAGAATAAGAGAACTGACTAATTGGTTATTAGAAAACCATGGACCATTCAAGAGTGATTATAATCTACCCTATAACCGCTCTACTCAAGCGCATAGCAAGAATACTCAGGTCAATAATAAAATCAAATATTTAATTCAATTAGGCCTAATTGTAGAGGAGAAAAAGAAAGTCAAATCATATAGAAATCCTAATTTAGAAACACATGAATATGATTTAACTATCCCGGGTTTTATGTTAACCTTGAAGTTATACTTAGATGACCTGACAGAAGGAACACCAAAATATAAACAACTCCTTCGGATGTTACTAGAACAATCAATTCATTCCATACCCGAAGGTCAGAAAGATCTCAACAATTTCTATTACAACTTTATTAAAAATCTTTTAGAGAAATGCTTAAATTCACAAACTCAAATTTTGATAAAGTTCGTTGATTTGGCTTCAGTATACTTGAATGATTTCTATAGTTTGAGATATCATTTTAATAACTACATTTCTACAAATTAATATCTGACAAATCGTTCAATATTTACTTGAATCATGAGTTAAACGAGGACAAAAACAAAGAATTGATAAAGATGCAAATAAAGTTAGATGTTGAAAGTGAAATAGAAAAGAAAAGCATTAAGATATTAAATATGCCTCTTTACTCAAAGTATTTGATTCATGAGAGCATTGATATTAAGAAACGAAGCCAAATGACTTTTAAGGAATATAAAAAACGACCTAAAAACCTAATACAATTCTATCTTTTTGATTACAAGATAAAGATAAGTTGGGATTCGTTGAGATATGCCAATGCGGGAAACGATAACAATATCTCTTGCATTAATGAATGTACAAATTGTGGTTACATCTTTGCCTGTCTAGTCTCAATAGAAGGTTTTCCGGTTATGAAATGTGAAAAATGTAATCATAATAGAATTCAGCTATTCGAATTCGAAAAAGACTTGGGCAATTTATTACTAGATAAATCTAAATAGTCTTTAATTGTATATTAGTTAGAGTTTATTATTCAGTTTTTAGTTTTAATCCTGTAGATCCTTGTAAAGCCTTTTGTTAAGTATACACATCTTGTTATAGAAGGGTAAAACAAATCAACACTGAATTTTTATCAAATTATAAACTTTAGAAAGTATAAGGAATTAGGAAAGATTTTTGACATCAACTAACTTAAATAATTCATAAAATTTTTTCTCAAGATTCTTTTCCATTTTTTCAGTTATCCGAGACAAATCTTGATTAAATTTCTCCTCTAATTCCATGAATCTTTTCTCTTCAGTATTTTTTATTTCTTCGAACGCTTCTGGTTTTAGAGGATAACTACATTTAGAACAATATTTGTTTTCTATCTGATTAACTAATTCACACTTTGGACAAATAATATTGGTAGGTTTTGGTTTCAAATCATTGTCGATAATAATACCATTTTGTTCAAGTATCTTGTTACGAAGTTCATCACCCATCCTATTTTTAATATATCGTCTTCCTTGTTGGGAATTCATTGACCATCTTACTTTTTTCTTCAAAGCATACTCTGGTAAATAATCTGAGTCGGCTGTTATAGCTGAATGTCTAATACAGTAAGGATTCCATTTTTTAGTATTTAGAAAATATTCTAATCTTTCTTTCTCTCTCTGGTCAGTTATAGCACCAGTTATCACTAATTTCTTTATTCTTCCCTTTAATCTAAACATAATATCATAAATAAAACCTGTTCGTATTGGTTTACCATCCTTTAAACTACAAATAAGAGAGGATTCATTATTATTTCTGTCTGGATGTTCGTTAAGCCAATCACGCAAATAAGGAAATGAGAAAGTTAGTAAGATTGGACCGCTTCCCGTTTTTGCTGTGAAAGGAATTTCACCTTCTCCATACTTTTCTTTTAATCTAATGTGTTTTATTTTTAGTAAAGTTATCTCATGCGGTCTAGCATCTAAATCCCATAGTAAAGAAATTATAGCTTTATTCCTTCTTGACTTTTCATATTTTACAATAGAAATTAATTCATCTTTTTCCCAAATTTCAGATCCATTGTAGGGACTTGATCTTTTTGATTGTTTTTTCTTTATCTTCATAAAGTCGGGAGTGACCCAGTCCCGTTCATCATTTGTGTTGTCAGCATTATACAACCAGCGATAAAATGAATTAAGTTTCGCTAAATATTGATTCCATGTTGAAATATATTTTT
>JARFXS010000148.1 GCA_029194465.1 Candidatus Nitrosocosmicus sp. | reverse complement strand
CACCCAATACGACTGGTTGCTTTATTCGCTGAAATATCTCTGCAAATATTTTAGCGGTAAATAAAAGAATAGATATTGATATTATTATATGGATAAAATCCGATTCAGTGGCCATAATGGCTGTTATTATTTTGTGTCATACTGTTACGCACAGGGTTATTGATACACTAATCTTGTAATATTAATAACTTTCAAAGCTCGTCTCAAAATTAGCATTAGAACAAACTCTTTGGTATTTCATCCATGTCATAATAGTATCCTAAAATATTATCAACGGTATGATCCAATTGAGTATTACTCTTTATAAGAACAAATATAGTCTTATCAATTTCAAGTATTTTTAATATCCTTAAATTATCATACTCAAATACAATCCATTTTAGTTTACCTAAAAGGCTTTTATCCATAATTTGCATCTCCTCTTTTTCTGTTTTCAATTTATCATCATATGTACCATTGTTTAAGTGTAAATCATCAACCACCAAGTCAATGTATTTTCTATCTATATTTGAATTCCTGGCAATATACACTTCTCTTATTTGGAAGGCTATCTCAGTAAAAATCGCTAGAATGTCATCATCTACTTCTACAAGATGTTTTATCTTATCATAACTATTGACTCTATTTTCATCGTCAACCCTTATTTTCACTAATCCTCTTTCATTATAGGTAGATATATCAGTTTAGTTGACTTTTATCGACCTAATTTAGTAAGAGTTACAGGCACGGCTTAGACGTCATTATCATCTTGTTCCCGATAAAGATTTCATGGATAGGTGTTAGAGTAAAACAGGACACAAATATGCCTCTATATTTAAAAACGGGCTCGATCCTCTTCAAATGGATGGGGCCATGCACAAGAAATACTTGATTGGTGTACTCCTAATTGCGATTTACATAGTCTTAATTTTCACTGTACCTCTTTTAGTATTTGAAAAAAGTGTTACTCCTATCTTAGCTGGGATCACCATAATTATGATTGCAATTTACGTCCTCCTTGGACTAGATATTATTCATCGTACAGTCATTGCAATGTTTGCAGCTATCGTTTCTATTATCCTGGCAATCGCATTGGGTTCTTTTCTTGCAGAAGATAGTCTGGATTTTGTAATAGAATCTATTGACTTTAACACAATCGGTCTTTTATTAGGAATGATGATAATGGTAGCCATATTGGGCGAAACAGGTGTTTTTCATCAAGTTGGAATCAAACTAGGAAAAATAAGTAAAGGGGATGTTTGGATCCTGATGCTATTGTTATGCACTTTTACTTCTGTTGCCTCTATGTTTGTTGATAATGTTACTACTATCTTACTAATGGTTCCAGTTACGCTTTCTATAACACGAACCTTGGGAATACATCCAGTTCCATTTATTATGGCACAGGTTTTGGTAATGACAGGGGCTGCCTTGATTGGCGACCTCAAATATCTGATTGGTTCGGCTGCCGGAATGAACTTTAATATTTTAAATACATGGGTCAACAATTGTATCTGGTTTCTTCTGCTAATAAAGATCTTCTTCAAAAGAGGTTAAAAAGCGAACAGAAATTAGAGCAGCAAGAAGATATTAAATCTAAAATACACTAGACTAAAAAGCCAATATTGATCCATCATAAAAGGATTACTTGTAAAATGCTTCTTGATTATGAGTAGAGATAGTCATATATTTTACAAACTATTACTCATTTAGAAGTATCAATAATAGCAATTGGGGGCAGCAATATAGTAATAATCAGGTAGAGTACCACCCGAAAAAATCTTACATGAAGTTGACTGGGCTACCTTGTTATTCTTTATAGGATTATTTGTTATAGTCGGGGTTGCAGTGCATGCTGGATTAATAACTGTACTTGCAAACATGGCTATCGATATGACTGGTGGAGATCCTTGGACTACCTTTGTCATGGTTATTTGGATGTCAGGTATTACTAGTGCATTTGTAGATAATATCCCCCTTACAACTACCATGATTCCACTAGTTCATTCACTAAACACAGATCCAACAATTGCAGCTTCATTTGGCCCTGAAAGTGGTTTTCAATTCAGCCCGTTGTGGTGGGCCCTAGCATTGGGAGCAGACTTGGGAGGTAACGGGACTTTAATAGGATCTAGCGCAGGTGTAGTAGCAATAGCATTAAGTGCAAAATTTGGACATCACATATCATTTACAAGGTGGTTAAAAATAGGATTTCCATTTATGCTAATAACTTTGGCAATAGGAACAGTGGTTCTATATGGGTTTCTTACGCTAATGCATTAACACTATGTAACTACTGGAAAATCAATAGACTAAGAAGGTCTTGATTTATTTCAAATTTTATGTATTTATTGTACGCAGTAACAAAGGGTGCTAACCAAATCGAAACTACATGTAGTCAGGTAAGACTAGGTGAAAAGTAATAGCTTGAAACAACTAGACAACACATATGTTAGATGGCGATTTGCAGTCGGTCGTCATATTTGATAACGAAGGTACATTATGAACAGAACAGCCATCGCCCGCTCGGTTTGACCATATCCTTCGCGCACTTTTAGTAAAATTGCAGAATGATGTGACCTTGGTTGAGGAGCAGCCATACGAGGCAATCCATACTCCGGGGGAAGTCTTTGAGGCGGTGGCAGTAGAACAAAAGCCGGATGCGGTCACTGCAATCAATCAAGCTCTAGTTCGCACGGTCTGGCACAGCTCCAAGGAGAATTGTTGATTTCAATTAAAGGGAAAGATCTATTGAATACATATTCTTCAAATTCTATTTAATCATGTTAATTTAAGAAAACCCGAATGTTCTGATAGTTAGGGGTAAATATTTAAATAAACAGAGCAATCCACTCGTCCTCTGCTCAATACATCTCCATTGTCATCACATTAGAATCTATTTTGAGTATTTCAATTCCTGATCTATTTATCAAATGAATTACGTAAAAAGCATTTATGTTCAAAAGATAGAATATATCTGAAAGGAAAAAATCGTTCTTTTACAGTAACAGTTTATTATTACATGTTAATATTATTAGTTTAAGCAATTACTTTATTCCTTAGCAATGTTATAGTGTAATGATAAAGTTTAGTGTTATGACGGCTATCTTTTTATTAGCAGTCGGAATAGCCAGCACGGGAATTAATACGTCTTATTCGTAGAATAATGGACTATCTCAAATTGGAAACTCAGAAGCAGAACAGGCGATGGAACAATCACAAGACTCCAAACAAGATGAACAATGTGTGTCAGGTGACGATACTATAATATCTTGCAATAACATTGCAGCTCAATCCCAATCAAATGATGACCCAGACCCAGACACAGACCCCAATCCTGATCCAAACCCAATTCCAATTCCGGATGAATTGACCTTGTGTCACATGCCACCTGGCAATCCTGAAAATTCACAAACCATAACTGTACCTATATCCGCAGTTCCAGCACATCTTGCTCATGGTGATACAATAGGACCTTGTCCAGACAGTTAGTAGGAAAACCTATTAAAATGTAAAATCCATTTTACCATTTTTTGACCTTGTTTTTTGAGAATTAATTAATCTAAATTAATTGTTTGATCCTTAATTTAGATTGATCTCACTCGGATCCTCAAGGTTCACTACGCTCTCAAATTGCTACGACTATGAACATAAGCTTGTATATGGAATCAAGTTTACTTCCTTTGAAAACAATAGGATAGTCCATGATATCTGCGAATGATTCCTTCTATCTTTACGGA
>JARFXS010000147.1 GCA_029194465.1 Candidatus Nitrosocosmicus sp. | reverse complement strand
GGAGTGGACGGCTTTGGAAGAAGAGGCAAATCAACAGTCCATTTAGAAGGCTTGATGATAAACCAACCGATGATGATTGAAACAATAGATGAGCAAGAAAAGATAGAACCATTGTTATTACCTTTAAAACAAATGATAGGCGATAACGGCTTTATTACTATTCATAGAGTTCAAGTAGTGTAGTTAATGCTCGTTGGATTCTTTGGCAATTATGTATAAAATTAATGATAGAATGTCCTGATTATTTCAAACTCTTAATCCTTCTTCATAGTTCCTTTCGAGTCAAGAGATGTAATTTACTTTAATCTCTTTAGAGTATCAATCAATGAACAGCGACGATGAGGGGTTGCTTGCCCTGATTCTCTCCGTGTGATGCTTTTAGGAGTCATTGGATTCATCGCAGGAATGGTTGGGCTAGTCCTGAGTAATACGATTTCCATATTATAGCATGAATATTAATTTCATTAGTGAATTTTTTAAATAATCCAATCCTTTATCTGATCGATACCAGTATGAATATTTGATAACCCCCTTAATCTAATTTGGATGTAGTATAAGAATATTAATATGCTATTTCTTACATTGACTAGAACCATTTATAGAACGATATCACTGCTAGAACCATCGAACCCACAACAATATTGGTCTTTTTATTCCACCCAGTTTATTATATTAGTATAATCAATAACTGAATCCGTCTATAATCTACATGTCATTAAAATGACACACCATACCTAATTGCTGATAGCCAGAATTTATCCCTTTTTCTTTTTAAACAATAACTTCTTGTTCATCTAGTCAAATCCAAGTTTAGTGTTATATAATCTTAAAATTATCCCTTCTTTCATAATCTTCCTTTATAATCTCCCCTACCTCATCGATAAGAATATTCAGCGAGTTCCATAACTCATCCATATAACGAGTAACTTTTTTCTTATCAGGCATTTGAGGATAATAGATTCTAGCAAACTCTTGATCAATAGATGGTTTATGAGTAGTTGATTTGAAATTTAATAAATCACCCCAATGGGTAACCAAATTTCTCATAGCATTAAAATTCTTATACCACTGAGCATGATTGTCTATTACTTGCTTCAGTTTACTATTAATTGTGATATTGGCTGAATTAGAGAGTTTTATAGATAGAAATGTCCCGTATGAGTCAAAGGTATTGTCTCTTATCGCCAGTGCTATGATTTGTCCTAGGATATCGAGAAGGCTTTGGACTTGGAAAAGGAATGATTCTAATTCGTAGGTGAATCTTTGGTCCGTTTCCTCAACCTCTACAATAGAATTTGCATATTGTTTCTCAAATTCCTGTTGGACTTCATCTTGATGTAGATTAAAATTTGTCATATGGAATCTTACGGCCTCTAATTTATGTTGCAATTTATTGATTCGATTATCCCAAGTTATAGAATTATCATTATGTTTTTGTAAATTCAATTCATTGATGTATCTTTGATATCTAGTAAAACTAAAATTTGATACTGTCTTGATATCTCGATAAACTGAGAGCATATTAATTATATCTTTGTTATCATTATCGGGATCTGTAACTGTTACGGATATGTCTAATCCATGTCCCTTTGGAAGATTTAGGTCCTGCCATTTTCCATTTCTAAATACCACAAACTTATCGTTTGATTTATGGGTAATTTTTACATCAAAATATTCGTTGTCTTCCATGATTATAATCATGTGATTATTCAATTATTACGTTCATAACTATTTGTATTAATTACTAAAGCAAAATATTATGATTCAAAAAGCCTGATTTATTATTAAAAAGTGGTAAATCAATTAGAACTAAGTTTCATATTCTAATACTCCCTTTCACTTCAAACAGCCTAGAATAAATATAAACGGATAGAATTTAAGCATTCAAGTATGTGATTTATATGAAGTCTTATATCTATTTCTGTCGGGATCGTTTCATACAATGAATTCGAAATGGTATAGTATGTAATATCCAAGGACTTAAAAACCCAAAATTTCTCTTTTAGAAAATAAATGTTCTACCGAATAATTTCATATATATTGTAATTTCTATTACATAGTGCTATTAACTCTTCTCGAGTTGCTTGGTCATCAGATGTGTCTCTGCGAATAAAATATTTTTTCTCTCCTGCCTTCACAAAGTTATATTCATAAGGTTTTTCACTCCCTTCGGGAATTTCCACAATTAAGACTTTGGTATTTTCATATTTATTAAGCATACAAAAGAAGTCAGTATAGGGACTACAATGAGCTGCAATCAACTTTTTTATTTGATCTCTAATTTCAGCTATTACCTGGGTGTCTGTGAAGCCGTCGACTATTTTCCATTCGTTGTTTCTCTCTTTTGCTCCAAAAAGGATGGAACCCCCTTTGGAATTTGCAAAAGAAACTATTGTTTCCATTATATCTTTTTTTTGATGATCAGTCAAATTACATAAATCAGTAAAACCCTTAAGCTCGATCTTGGGAGTTTCACCGTTATCCAGTATATCGTCTATTTCGGGTTTTGAGTATTCATAATTAACACTAAACTGATGCTTTTCAAATCCTTCTTTATTTTCCCACTTACGTCTATCTAATATATTAAAATCTTTATCCACTAATACTATGTCTAAAAAATTGGGTTTAATCTTAAGTGTATAGGATTGAGTGAAGGGAATGGTTACACTATCTGAGGAATCTTCGTTGGTATAATAAATACATAGATTGAAATCCTCATTGATTTTTTCGGGATATTTTAATTTGAAATACAAGATATGATCGGATAATGACACTTCACTGAAGAAATTCTTAGTCATTGGCAAGGTAAATAATATCCCCGAAAGGAAAGGGGAATGAGGCATTTTCATGTAATGTCTAAAAGCATTCAGGCTGTTTGGGAAAAAGGGTTTATCTTTCTGTAATAGTAAGTCTTCTTCGATTTGATTCGTGCTGACCCCATAATAAATTACTTTGGTAGGCTTATCAAAAATTAAATTGCAATTGTTTTCTATTTGACCTGGAAAAATCAATTCCATTTCTCTCTTATCCCAGTCGACAGCTCTTTTTGATGGAGCCCCCTTTAATAAATTATCGATATTTCTAGTGTCTTTAGAAATATATTCGCTATTTTTCTTATTGAAGTTAATCAGAAAATTCCTTAGATCCTTTGAATCTATATTTTCAAATTTATATTTAAATCTGCCATAATCAAGTTCTTCAGATATAGTATAGTCTAAATCTTCATATAGACATTCTATTTTGATTAGGAATCTACCTTTTTTATCGATAAAGGTTAAACCTTGAGCATTCAGACCTTCTATGAAACCGAGTAACTCTTGAGAAACTTCTTGATTATTCATGAATAGTATTTGCCGAGGGAACATATATTTATTCAATAAGAT
>JARFXS010000032.1 GCA_029194465.1 Candidatus Nitrosocosmicus sp. | reverse complement strand
CCCATGCACATATCGATCACATGCTAAATAAGACTGCAATCAAGAAATACAATTTAAGAAATAGGATTATATGTTCGCCTGAGACGGTTGCGATAGCGAACCTCCGTGGTTACTTCTTTGAAAAAGAAATATGTTCTCAGCACGACTTAACATTAGTCGATACAGGTCATATCCTAGGCTCAAGAGGGCTTTTAGTTGCAGACGAGATTTTCTATACTGGCGATTTATCTATGAGAGACAGAGCGTTTCTTAGAAAGACAACCATTCCAAAAGCCGATACCCTGATTATCGAAACAACCTTTGGAAAGCCAGAATATATTTTCCCTCCAATAGAACAGGTTATCCATTCTGTAAATTCTCTAATTTCAGAAATGTACGGCAGAGGGATTCCAGTCATTTTAATGGGATATTCGTTGGGGAAGGCGCAGGTCCTCACCTCACTTTTTGGCGCTTGGAAGCCGCTCATCATTCATGATGAAATATTTAAGTTTAATCAAATGTACAAGCAATTTGGAGTTTCTTTAGAAGACTCTACAACATTGTCTGATGCAATAGAAATGGGATTATTAGATAAGGGACCCTGGATAATGATGTATCCTTTAACAAATGGCAAGCATCCCAAAATATCTCGTTACAGGGAAAAGTATGGTGCAGTCACTATAGGCTTCAGCGGATGGGGAATAAATAGAAATTACAGAAACATGATGAACTTAGATTATGTGATCCCTTTTAGCGATCATTGTGATCACAGAGAGTTACTGGAGGTTGTAAGACAGTGCAATCCCCGCAAGATATACACATTTCATGGGTTTCAAGAAGAGTTTGCTAATCATCTAGTCAAATTAGGATATGATGCAGAATCTATAAAGAGCGAAAGTAAGACATTTAAGAAAGAATTAAAGCAACCTCCGAAAACCAAATCTCTAGATATTTATTTTTAAGAAAGAAAAAAGTTATTTTTGGATGTCATTAAAATATGGAACAACCTTATTTCCAAATGTCTCTATGTTTTGATAAAGCCCCTCACCCCAGAAACGGATTATGAAATGATTTGTACCGGCTTTTATAAAACGTTCCAACATTTCTATTACATCATCTGGGCTACCAACTCCTATGGCAGTTCTTGCCACATCGTCAGGGATTTGTAAAGATGCTTTTTTCATTTGTTCCATCAATTCAGGTTTATTCATGGCATATTCAGTAAAATATCTCCTAAAATCAAACTCAGAATCTTGTTGTATGTTGTGAACCTTCAATAATTCAGGCTTGTAAAGACTGACCTTAACTGCTTTTTTCATTTTTTCCCAAGCTGCTTCTCCGTCTGGAGCAAAATAAACATCCACATCATTTGCAAACTCAAAATTGGATATGTCCCTTCCTAACCTCTTTGCGTGATCCTTAATCACATTTGCATGATGTTCAAATAAGGCTGGAGTATATCCTATAGGTATCCACCCATCACCATATGTTGCACACAATTCTAGTGTTTTTGGGGCCCCAGCAGCGATATATACCGGTGGTCGGGGTTTTCTTATAGGTTTCGCTTGTAAACATGCTTCAGCAAGGCTATAATATTTGCCCTGATAATTTACATGATTGTCTGGATCGGATTCAAACAGCTTTTCAATCACTTCCAATTGCTCCTTAAATTTTGACACAGGCTTACTGAATTCGATCCCAAAGTCAACTACATTCTGAGCCTCTCCGGCACCAATTCCCAGTATTCCCCTACCCCTAGTTATCCTGTCAAGAGTCACCGTCGACAGAGCGATAGTTGATGGGTGCCTCCTTATGGCGTCTGTTACACATGTCCCTAACTCCACGTTGTTAGTCACCGAACCAATTGCTGCTAACATTAACCAGGCATCATTTACCACAGCGTTTTTCCATTGAGGCACATTTGTGTGATCCATTGCCCATACAGAGTCAAAATTAGTTCTATCTGCTATTTGTGCTGCAGTTATTACCTGCATTTCATCCAGTCCCAATCTAGCGACATTTAAGCCAAATGTCAAACCGAATTTTATTTTCACTTAATTATTTACCTCCAAGACCATAAATTCTCTGACAATTTCATAATTCTCCATTTCTATATTATCTCTGAAATGATACTTATTTTATAAAGTTTTATTATAATAAAAGAGAAGCAAGACATAATTTACAAAATATATGAATTATTCGTTCAATAAACAACTAAGCAATAAATAATTAATATAAGAGATTTAAGTCTCATTAAATGTTAGAATGAAAAGGAGTGACAAAACAATACTTGTTACTGGTAGTGGAACAGGAATAGGTCAAGCAGTGGCGAGAAAATTTGCTAAGGCAGGTTACAATATCATAATACTTGGTAGGAGGAAAGAACCCTTAATCGATGCATCGAATATATTAAGACAAATAATAACGGAAGAAAAATTTGAATCGTCCGTAACATACTATTCAGGGGTGGATGTTTCCGATTTTGAAGCAATTAATACGATGTTTGATAAAATTGCCGCCGACTTTGGTCGAATAGATATTATTGTAAATAATGCTGGAGTTTCTGGTCCAGTTAAGATTTTTACTAATTCGAGTTATCAAGAATTTAAAGACTGCGTTTCAATACACCTTACTGGCACTTTTTGGACAAGTGTTAAGGCTTTAGAAGTACTCAATGATACCGGCAAGATAATTACAATTTCAACTTTTTTCACTGAGGAGAACAAATTTGAGCAGAGGCCATATAGGTTTAGGACACCATATACAGCAGCACAGGGCGCGAAGAATAGACTGTCCGAGTGTCTTTCATGGGAGCTTGTTGAAAAAGGTATCAAAGCTGTTGCAACAAATCCGGGACCTGTTCACTCAGACAGAATATATAAAACCGTATACCCTAAAGCAGCAGCTGAATTTTTGAGGGTAGGAGGTTTTCCGGGTTTAAGTCGCAAGCAAATCGAAGAGATTTCTGTTGCTTTATTACCTTATCTAGGGGATGAACCCGGAACGATCGACAATGAATCAAAAAAAATCGCTACATCCTTGGCTGAAAAATACAAAGATCTAGATATCGCTAAGACTCAACGTTTGGCGAAGGAGCTTTTGGCCAAGATTCAAGAGATCGCTGAAAAGGTACAGAATAATACAAAGAAAATGATAGTTGATAATGAATTCCTATCTCAGGAGGATGTTGCTGAGATGGTATATAACTTATCGAGCGATGAAATGAGCAAGTTATTAAATGGTAAAGTTATTCCAAATGACCGGGTTTTCTACCCCGTAAAGCCAATTGTTGAAAGGACTTTACAGGTAGAGATGGATAAAACCCTAGAAAATAAGACCATATTGATAACCACGACGACTACAGAAGAAAAATTGTTGACCTTTGTTAAAAAAATTGCAACGAAGATTAATAGCTTAAACGTCAAGCAACTAATTGTACTTACGCACAACGTTGAACAATCACCAGAGCTGAACAAAATATTTGAAGGATTTCACCATCATGCTCTTGATTTAGGTGATGAGGATACAGTCAAGAAAATTTTCAATACAATAAATTCTAGATACGGTAGAATAGATTCAGTCTTACACTTTACCGGCAGTTATGACTATCACAACAACCTAAGTTCGCTCGAGCGTAGACAATGGGATAACATGGTGGATAAATTCGTTAATATCCCGCACTTGGTAACTAGCCAATCAGTATTGTCAATGGCTACAAACCAGGCATTAGATGACCCTTCGTTGTTTAAGGGATCTAAAGGAAATATCGTAATCGTAGGCCCGGATTCACCGGTAGGTAAGAAAATAAGCGGTAATGTCCGTGCAAGGTCAGAAGTATTTAGGGGAGCGTTAAGACCTTATGTCACAACTGCCAACCAAGAACTTCACGATGTATTAAGTTCGGATATAAACCTGACCCTAGTACTGCCAGGGAACATAAATGGTGATTTACCCGACTATGATAAACTGGAACAAACATTGATGGGTTTAAGCTCCCAAGACTCTCAGAAAAATAACTTAATATATTATGTAGACGAATAAATTTTTTTATAAAACTAATGATGATGCTCAGTATGATGGAGATTATTCTTCTTTTCATACATCGCAGTCCAAAACCCAACCCCGATGGTCGCGATTCCAATAGCCATTATGAGAAAATCTACTACGAATATAGTTGCCCAAATCGAATTTAATAGTCCGGCTATAAAGAAAAGAAATCCCAATAAGAATATAGACACACCTGCTATAATTTCAGAATTTAGCATTTGCATAATTCTAAAAATTGCATTCTATTATAAAAACTATTAGATTATATCTAATGGTAAGTACTCTTAATTATTGAGAATGGCAGGGTTATTTTCCGGAGGTAAAGATAGCACCTATGCAATTTTTAAGTCAACTTTACAAAAGCATGATTTATGTTGCATAATGATAATGCACCCAAGTAGCGATGATAGCCTATTATTTCATTATCCAACCACTAATTTGTTAGGTAAAATTTCAAGTGCAATAGGTGTACCAGTAATAGAACACTCCTGCAATGTCTCTGAGAAAAACCATGAAGCTAATGAATTAACCCATTTGATTAAAAGAGCTGTTGACGAATTTTCAATTGACGGGTTAATAAATGGCTGTATTTCTAGTAGATTTCAACTAAATATTTTTCAGGATATTTGCGACAAACTAAAAATAAAGTTAGTTTCACCGCTTTGGAACATTGATAGTGATTATTACTATGAACAGCTTCTATGTCAGGGATTTGAAATCATGATTACTCGAGTAGCAGCGCTTGGATTGGATAGTAGTTGGCTCGGGAAGACAATTACAAAAGATAATTTTGACATTCTAAAGAAATTAAGTCATAAATATCAATTTAATATTACATTTGAAGGCGGAGAAGCTGAAACGCTTGTGATAGATTGTCCTTTATATAAGAAAAGGATCAACATCAAAGACCACACCACTACATGGGATGGAATCAGGGGAATGTTTGAAATATTAGATGTTGATTTAATAGAAAAGTAGACAACCATGCTTGATAGTTTAAAAGATAATTTGAGATTGGCCCTAAAGAAAATTGTTGGGGCCTCAGACATCAATGAAGAATTAATCAACGAATTGTGTAAAGATCTCCAAAGAGCACTGTTGGCTGCTGATGTAAATGTTCGATTGGTGTTAGAAATAACAAAAAATCTTAAAGAAAGGTCATTAACGGAAACCCCTCCCAAGGGTCTGTCAAAGAAAGACCACATCATAACTATTCTATACGGCGAGCTATCAAAATTGCTTGGTTACAGCGGTGAAGCTATAAAGACAATTGATAGAAAAAAAACTGATGAAAATTTAATAAATTTCAATTCAGATAAAAAAAACACTATTTTAATGATATCAAAATTGCTTGGTTACAGCGGTGAAGCTATAAAGACAATTGATAGAAAAAAAACTGATGAAAATTTAATAAATTTCAATTCAGATAAAAAAAACACTATTTTAATGCTAGGGATACAGGGTAGTGGGAAAACTACCGTAATAGCCAAATTAGCGAGATGGTTATCAAAGCATGGTTACAGGATCGGAGTAATTGGAGCAGACACCTGGCGACCTGGTGCCCTGACCCAACTAAAAATGAACTGTAGTAAGATCAATGCTCAAGTCTATGGTGAGGAGGGCAATAAGGATGCCCTTGAAATAGTAAAAAATGGAATGGGATTTTTTAATGATCAGCCGGTAGATATTATTATTATAGATACTGCCGGACGACACAAAGAGGAACAAGGATTACTTGAAGAAATGCGAACCATGTATTCAATCGTTACACCAGATCAGGTATTCCTTGTTATCGATGGAACAATTGGACAGCAAGCATACAATCAGGCAAAGATCTTCCACGAGAATGCAAAAATAAGTGGCATTATTATTACAAAATTGGATGGGACTGCCAAGGGGGGTGGGGCAATAGCTGCATCTTCTGCCACGGGTGCAAAAGTCCTTTTTATAGGAACTGGTGAAAGAATTGATGATTTGGAGCAATTTTCCCCTACAAGCTTTGTAGGTAGGCTCTTGGGTATGGGAGATATTAAAGCCCTTCTTGAAATGGCACACAACTTAGAAATTCAATCCGACGAGAATCAAGCAAAGAGGCTCATGAGTGGGAAGATGACAATAGAAGATTTCTATGCTCAAATGGAAAACATGGGCAAAATGGGATTTCGAAATGTAATTGAGAATTTACCAGGGCTTTCCAATTTCGTAAAAGATGACCATCTTGATGTTTTGCAACAAAAAATGGAAAAGTGGAGATTCATAATACAATCCTTCACTAATGACGAAAAGAAAAATCCAGACATTATTAACGAGGCTAGGCGTAAAAGAATTGCTAGAGGTTCTGGAGTGATGGAACATGATGTTAAGGATCTTATCAAACAATATAACAATTCTAAGACCATGATGAAACAAGCAAAGGGCCGTCAGATGCAGGGACTATTAAGAAGATTTGGTCTTGGCTAAGAACCTTGGAGAACCTGAATATTCAAGTTGGTAAATTCAAATCAATTACAGATTCATCTCTGTAAATTCTGCTATGATAGAAATTTTTCTAAGAAAAAGATATCATTGGTTAAATATTCAGTTTCAGTCTCGATCGTAAAGACCCGTATTCAAGTTTGTTATATTTGTAGAAACTTTTTTCTAGGAACTTTACCTTCCATAGTTAAAGGAATATTAAATTCAGAACTTTTTGGATCAACAAAATGTGTTCCTACTGTCGATATAGGAACAAGGATTCCCTTCATATTTTATGAGAATGAAGATTATATACGATCTATGTTCCAAATTAAGGGTGCTATTGGAATAAAAACCCAAATAAATTTATTGATTAGAGAAAAACTACGGAAAAATAAGAAATGTTTTATTGATCACATTAATCCAGAATTGAAATTTGACGTTGTTATTAATAATGACTTGGACTTTACCGTAAATTGCAAGGCCAAGGAATTTTATCTTCTTGGAAGATATGTAAAGTTAGCCAGAGATATACATCAAAGGGAAAAAAGTTGGATGAAAAACGATTCTCAAACTTCTTTTGAACTTATAGATAAGAGAGAGAAATCGATAGAACAATCTATTAGAAAATCTGTTATGTCAGAATATCATCCAGAGGAAATCAAAATAACTTGGACTGGAAGCGAAGATAGACATAGCTTAGTTCTTGGTACCGGGAGGCCATTTTTTGTAAAAGTGATTAATCCTAAAGTAAAAGGCACAGATGGGAAAAAGGTTTCGGAGGGGAGTGTTGATTTGCAGTTTAGAAAGATTAAACAAGATCAGATTGATTACTATGGAAAATACAGAGTACTGGTAACAGTACTCGTTGGATTAGATGAGAAGGTCAACAATATTGGTCATTTTCAATATCTCATCAAATCATTAATCGGTGAAGTAACCTTTAAGTTCAAGAATCGGATAACTAAAAGAAATATCTATTTTGCGAAATTAGTAAACGCAGAAGAGGACAAGTTAGAAATTTCATTAGACATGGATAATGGAATTCCTATAAAACAGTTGATTGGTGGTAACGAACCTATTAATCCTTGTCTTTCCAGCATACTAAAAACAAAGTGCGAATGTATATATTTTGATATTAATGATGTAATCTTAAATAAATGATCAATGAAATAAGATGAATGAATTTGACCCATTAGTTTTAGTCAAACAATATTTACTAGACAAGAAGATAGATGAAAGAACCTATGAGCTCATTATAGATAAAATGAGCGCAGTTGAAGATGGAACTAAGAGGATTGAGAGGAAAACATTGATAGATTACCCTAATTATTTCATAGAACCTAATCTCTTGGTAGCAACATCAGATATCGAGTACCAACAATATTCTATATTGTACGCAAGAACAATTCCATTTTGTACTACTGAAAATAGGATAAAAATAGTCATCCAACTTTCTGCTCCATTGGTAATGTATGGCTTGAAGGGAACTCTTCATGCCGTGCTTTTGAATTTTTACACTATTTGAATATATTGAAAAACATAATAAATTTAGAAGTAGCATCAGATAATGTTTCCGACACACTTTATGAAAATTCGTTTTCTGATAATGAAAAAACTCTTGATTTTACTAAAGTGTTCAGAAGAGACATTTGTATCTTCAAGTTGGTTCATAAGAAATTTGTAAATGGGTTCAATGATTCAAATTGGACAAAAAAGCCGAATCTTTTTTGGATTAAGAAAAATTACCTATACAGAAAATCATGATTGGAGATAATTTCATCAGTTTCATTTTCTACTTTGCCAATACTGTAGTGGATGATTCCCTAAAAAATGAAATCTCGAAATTGTATGATTAATGCATTATTGCTTCGATTTATTAGTTAGTTCTTTTGAAATTCGAGTATGTTTCACATTTTCCACATGTTAGTCTATCTTTATGAGCAGCCATGAAAACCCCTTTTCCACATCTGGGGCACTCTCTTCTCATTCTCTCTACTTTGCTGTCAGTAACTTTATCAAATTTTGACACACCTTCTCCTCCCTTTTTCTCTTTACTCATTGCAAATCTTTCCTCTCTCTATTGATTTAACTAATTACTTCTTTTTAGATTTTGCTGCTGCTGCTGCTGCCTGTTTAGCTTTTAATTTGACTGATTTTTCCTCATCTATTATTTTTTTTCTTTCATCTTTTGTCATTGTTCTAAGGATTCGATAACGAGGTAACTGTTTTTTTGCTTCTTCTATATCATCATAATAATACATCAGAGCTAACACATCAGGGTTACCAAATTCACTTCTTAATGAAATTGGCAATAGATTCTTCTTATTCACACCGATCTTTCCTGCTATTAAATTTGCGGCTTCATCCCTCGGAATTGATCCAGTGGCATTTCTTATTATTGACTTAATCTCACGTCTTTTTAATAATACATTATTATTATCTTCTAGCAAAACGACTTCTAAGCTCAAACTATTCTACTAACTGTCATGGTATATTCAATATATGTATTACTAAATCTAGATTTTTATGTAAGCTTGCTATTAGCTTGAATTCATTTGAGGTCCATAAAATTCTTTGCCATTGATATTGATGGAACACTAACAATAAACGGGAATGGAGCTTTAAATCTTGATGCATTAGCCAAACTTCGGTATTTAGTAAAATTAGGCTATAAAGTCATTTTTGTAACTGGAAGGTCATCACTAGAAGCTTACATTTTATCTGTATATGGAGGTACGAATCAAATTGCGATCGGTGAAAACGGAGGAGTCATAACTACTTCCCCTGTAGACCACAAATTATTAGCAAACAAGGATAATTGTTTGAAGGGGTTCAATCTATTAGCTAAGAGTATTAAAGAGGTTAACCAGAAACCTGTTTTTCCAAGATTGACTGAAATAGTTCTTGAAAGGACATTCGACATAAATGAAGCAAACAAGATCTTCATGGAAAATAATTTGGATTTGAAATTAGTGGACAGCAATTATGCCTTTCATATCAACGAAACAAAAATCAATAAAGGATTTGGGCTAGGAATACTTCTAAAGAAGCTCAATATTGATTTTGATGAGGTGGTTGCAATAGGTGATAGTGAAACTGATATCCCAATGTTTGAGCAATCAAAATTTAGCTTTACATTTGAAAGTTCTGGTGAGAATGTGAGAAAAAGTGCAACCCATTTGGTTGGAGGCATGAATGGAGAAGGGTTGATAAATGCGATAGATCTGATAATGAGAGGAAAAGTATTTTAGTGATTTAAATGATTGTTGAAAATGTTATCTATGAAATCGACCTATTTCTTGAGGGAGTATTGGAGTTTTACAACCTAACAAAGTCTGAGGTCAATTTTGAAATATCTGAGCCACATGTGAAGGATTTTGGAGACTTTTCTACAAACATTTGCTTCTTGTTAACCAAGAAATTAAAAAAGCCCCCATATGAGATAGCAGATCATATTGTAAATACTATTTTACCTACCAGTAACACTTTAGCGAATAGAAATAGCTTGATCGAGTCGGTTTCATTCGTAAATCCAGGTTTTATCAATTTTAGAATAAATAATAAAATGTTCGTGAAGGAGTTCTTTAAAGCGGTAGGTAACAATTCAAAATTTGAACCTGAAAATGAGACCGTTTCAAATTCGAAAGAATTGATACTAATAGAACATACTAGTGTGAATCCTAACAAAGCTTTGCACGTTGGCCATCTCAGAAATGCTGTAATTGGGGATTGTTTATTTAGGATACTTAAAAAAGCAGGAAAAGATGTTAGAGTCATAAATTACATCGACGATTCGGGAGTTCAAGTTGCTGATATCATTGTAGGGTTCAAACATGCTGGACTCCCTATAAGTTTGGATGATCAAGAATCATCAAAAGAGAAAACAAAATTTGACCATTATTGTGGTAGTGAAATATACGCAAAAACTAATGATCTATACAAAAGTAGGCCTGACTTAGAACTCAAGAGGAAGACGATCCTAAAGGAATTAGAAGATCCAGAATCGGAGACTTCGCAATTTACCAAGACCATAGTCGATAGAGTTCTTAAGGACCAGCTTGAAACATGTTGGAATATGAGATGTCGTTATGATCTATTAAGTTTTGAGTCTCAGATAGTCCAATCGAACCTTTGGACCGATATTTTTTCAATTTTGAGAAACAAACAATTAATAAATTATGAAAGAGTTGGAAAGAATGCAGGTTGCTGGGTGTATAAATCAGCCGATGAAGGTGATAAAGTAGTAGTGCGAAGTGATTTGACCTTAACTTATTTCGCCAAAGATATTCCATTTGCAGTTTGGAAGTTGGGTTATTTGCGAAATCCCTTTGATTACGTCTTTTACTCAAATCAATGGGACGGTTCAATTTTATATAGAACGAATATTAAGAAAATACAAGATGAAAAATTAGGAGCCGATTCTAGTTTTGGCAGAGAACCTGCTATTGACTTTGACAGAATAAGCAAGGTCATTACAATCATCGATTCGAGGCAAGAGAGGCTTCAAAATTTGCTGGTAGAAATATTAGGAAAGTTAGGGATGGGTTCGAAATATAGATACTTAGGTTTATGAACCGGTCATCTTAAGCCAGAGTTCTCTAGATAACCTGGGCATATCCGGAGAAGTTAAAAATTCGTTACATATGTCTGGAAGGAAAGGTATCTACATCGAGGCGGATATGGCATTGAGCATTCTTCAAGAAAGAGCCAAGGTAGAAACAAAGAACAGGAATCCAGAACTTTCAGAAGAAGAAATCACATTTATATCCAAAGAGATATCCATCTCAGCAATAAGATATTTTTTCATAAAGTTCGATCTTGGAAAAATGATAACCTTTGACATAAACGAGTCCCTGAGCCTTGAAGGGGATACAGCTTCCTATATACAATATGCGTATGCGAGAGGTAAGAGAATTGAGGATAAGATTATTGAAGCAAGTTTCTTAAGGAAACAAGATAAAATCGACAATATAATTGAGACGGATTTTTCTTTAACTGAAATCGATTTGATTAAACACATATGTAGATATGACATGGAACTGAAACAGGCGGCTAATAATATAGATCCAAAGGTGCTCTCAAAATATCTGTTTCAACTTGCCACTATGTTTAACAATTTTTATGAAAAATCACCCATTCTAAAGGAGAAAAATGAGATGATGGCAACTTATAGGGCGCTGATACTAAATAGTACCCTAGAAATTTTAAAGATCTGCATGAACTTAGTGGGAATAACTCCCTTGATGAGAATGTAATCTGAAAACAAGTAAAAAGATTAATAACTCTCAGAAAATCATTTTCTCTTGTATTGATAGATCTTTTCAATTGGTCTGAAAAGTTGGTATTACAGTTTCCAGGATTGACACCCCATTATACACAACACCCTATTTTTCCCGATATGTTTGCATCTGCCGTCGTCGCGGCCATAATTGCTATCGGGTTAAATTTAGCAATGGCTCTTTTGAGAAGAAAGACCACCAATATAGAAAAAATGAAAACTGTCATGAAGGAAACAGGAGAATGGAGAAAAAAATATACTGAAGCCATTAAGAAAAAAGATAAGCAGCTAATTGAAGAGCTAAAAAAGAAACAATCACAAATGCAAAAGATGAGCATGGAGATGCAGCAGCAACAAATGAGACCCATGATGTTATACATGATACCATCTTTTATGCTATGGATTTTTGTCTTTCCAGCGATATTTGGTCAAACTGTAGCTCTCTCACCCATTGTAATACCTTATTTGACATGTTCTGCCGATAATGTGAAAAATGATACACCTATTCAAACTACGAATAGTACTAGTACTGAGATAAAACAAGGGCCATGTAAGGTCCCCGGTCAGGTATTTCTCTGGGGTTGGTTCTTGCTAGTTAACTTTGCATTTAGCGGAATCATTGCAAAGGTCACCAATACTAGCATTCCAACATTCTAGTTTGAACAGCCGTAAGGATGTTGGCACTTTTTTTTTGAAAAATAAATATATTTATTCTTGGTAAGTATTATTAATCATAATGGAAAAGATTTTTGGGAGGAAACTTTTATCGGAAAAAAAAGACGATAATTCTTCCCGTACTCCTAGCGGATATAAAATAACTCAAGATGACATCAAAAAAGTTAATCTGTATAACAAAGGAGTAAACAAGATGGCTGAGGAAAAATTTGAAGACGCTATAAGGTGTTTTGATCTCTCCCTCAGGATAGATCCCTTTTTCGTGGATGCCATGATAAAAAAGGGTTATTCACATTTCCATTTGAATCAATATAATCTTGCTATCACCATTTTTGATCGGGTTTTAGAGATAGATATCAATAATCCTGAAGTTTGGAACATGAAGGGATTAGTATTTTACAAATCAAAAAATTATGAAAAGGCTATAGAATGCTGCGAAAAAGCAATTGACTTTAATCCTAACGACGCCATGGCTTGGTACAATTATGCCTGTTATATGACACTGGATGGAAAGGCAACCAAAGGTATGGAGGCATTAAAAAGGTCCATTGAACTTGATATTGCGAACGCAAAAAAAGCGGTAAAAGACAGAGATTTTATTAATGCGAGAATGGAGGAAGATTACAAAAGGATTATTGAGGTTGTAATTTTAGAATCCGTTAGACAAGGAAATGATCATCTAGGGAAGATAATATGGGTTACTGGACTAGATCGTGAGGAAATTAAGGATGCTACAACCAGATTAGCCAATAAGGGTCTACTGATTAAGCATGTCAAAAAAACATTTACTGGACAAGATGAACAATATGAACTTACCAAGGAATTGATATCAAAAATTGGGGTTGAAAAACGAAATACACAATCTAAACCCCATGAGGACAAAAAAGAAGTTTTCTTCTCTACCCAACAATTGAAAGATATTAGTGCAATACTGTATGAAGCTTCAGAATCTGCAGAGAGAGGCGACTTGAACTCACTTGTACAAGATATTGACAAATTATTAAATCCAATCTTACATGGTACCTTAATTCTAGATAACTTTTTTGAAGATCATAGGGAGTTGCGACTTTTTAATAGCAGATTACGAGAAAGGGGTCAGGAATACTTGAATTTGAATAAAGAAGAGATTTCCAAATTCATGCTTGATTTGGATAAAAAAATAAGAGGCTAAATTACCTTTATATTTGAATAGCACGATTCTCAACAACTAGAAGTCTTTTTTGAGTAAACAGCTTTATGGCTTTGATATAAGTTTCGTGCTCTTTGAGAAGAATTCGTTCTGAAAGAGACAATTCATCATCGTTGTCATATACTGGAACAGGATGTTGTAATATTATTGGTCCAGTATCCACACCATTGTCTACAAAATGTACGGTGCAGCCAGTAACCTTTACACCAGCCAATAATGCTTGTTTTTGCGCATGCAGGCCTTTAAATGATGGAAGCAATGATGGGTGAACATTCATTATCCTGTGTTTGTACAATTCCACAAAGGATGGACTCAAAATTTTCATGAATCCAGCTAGACATATGAGTCCGTTGTGAGGACCAATATTATCCTTTTTTAATTCATTTATTAGTCTACTTTCAAATGGCTTGTCATTTTTATTTGACAACAAAGTAGTAGTCTTAACTCCATATTCATTTTCGGCAATTTCCAACCCCAAAGCATCTTGTTTATTAGAAATAACTAATACATTGCCTATCCCTGTGACATCTCCCCTCTTAATTGATTCAAGAATAGATTTCATATTACTACCACGTCCAGATATCATTATAGCTAGATTTATCAACTCAACAAACATTTAGTATTAAATTTAATGTCTATTAAATTATTGATTATTAGGTGAGAAATCAAGAATTCTAGGTGAGCGTGTGTTCACTCTATGTTGAAGAACAGTATGACCTATTCACGGTTATGACAGGGGTCCATCTTGACACTTCAATAAATTCCGTACCACATATTATTCGGATGTTTCTTGGTTTGGAGTTACATCTAACTGTCAAATTATCATGAACCATCATAAATCAATTCAAAAGACACGATTAGTAATAAGATACTAAATATTTTTAGTAGTAAATTGGATTCCATCCTACTAGTTAACATACTACCCAAAGTACCACCAATAATTGACCCTATGGACAAGATGAATCCCATATAGAAGTTGGGTTTACCGTCAATGATAAACAATGTTAAGCCTGAAAGTGATGTAAATATGAGGGCGAATTGTGAAGTAGCAGAAGCTTTTTTCATACTAAATCCCAGCAGAATAATCAAACAGGGGACAAAAATGATGCCGCCACCTATCCCAAAACTACTAGACAAAGTACCGGCCATCACTGAGAAAATAATCAAGATCAATAATCGAGAGGATTTCCAATTAGCTCCTTCTTGTGAGAGATCAGGTATTTTTTTATCTTGGCCCAGTATTTTTGATCGAAATAATAAATAGAGAGACGTAGCCATCAAGATAAGCGCGAAATAATATCGAAATTCATCCAAAGTAAAGGAATTTGAAATGTAAACACCGATGAAGGTTCCCGGGATAGATGAGAAGGCTAATATCATCCCGATCTTTTTTTCGGTCAACCCTTTTCTAATATATTGAAACGAAGAAGATAAACTCGTAAAAAAAACGGCAATAAGACTTGTTGAAGATATTTGCGATGGAGTATAATTAAGATAACTAAGATACGGGGCGTTTATTATCCCGCCACCTATTCCTACCATCGAGCCAATCAGACCTGCAACGAGAGAAACAGCAAAGGCTACTAGAACATCGATGAGCATATATAAAGGATATAACTTATTTTCGGCTATATAATGAGGATCATTTTTTCAAAATTCTTCTTTAGAGGATTTGTTAGCCCAATAGAGTACTACGATGGTGCTTAACCCTGACCCTATTATTCCTGCAATCAGGGCCTCAAAGAAATACCTTGAGAACAAATTTGGTATGAAAGAATTAAAAAAATTTAATATTGCTGGTAAAATTGAATAAATGAAAATTCCACCAATGAACCCTAATATCGCAAATAATATAATCATAACTGACCTATTCATCGATTAGTCCCATTTTCAAACATAAACTATTGATGAGATTCATATTAAAATTTTTCACATCTTAGGATTAAGAGATCAAATAAATAAAGCTATTAATATGAAATAGGTAAAATTTAACTTGTGTGATTCAAATTGACAGTTACAAAGAAAGAATTAAAACAAAAAGAAAATATTGAGAGATTAAATAATGCAATATCTACATTAGATGCTCTAATAAAAAACGTCAACATTCAAAGAAATATTAGAAATATGATAAGGGAGGTCTTAGCCATTCTTAAGGATGAGAAAGGAGGAAGTATATCAGTGCGAGCTGCTAATGCTATTAGTATGTTAGACGGTGTCACTCAAAATCCTCAAATGCAATCACATATCAGGACAAGCTTATGGCAAGTTGTATCAGCGTTAGAAAGTATAAGAGAGTAATTACTCTTACAGATTTTTAAGTAGTCGGCTTGCCAGGTTTAGGTGGTGGTGGTAACTTTTCTAATTTATGATTAGGATTTGCTAAATAATGTCGCGAGGCACCCTCTCCGCTCAACACAATATTACAATTAATACATCTATATCTTATGGCCAAATCAGTTCAATATTAAGAACATCATACATACGAAAAAACCTATCGAAATTTACCTTAACTTTATGATTTCTCTGTTGTCAGGGACACTAGATCTTATTTTCATTCTGGAGTAAATTACACTTGCGATATTCTCTGATTTAGATTTTTCCCCATGATTAACCAAGACCCTCTTTGGTCTCACTTTTGAAACAAAATTTAGTATTTGATTAAAATCACTGTGGCCGCTAAAACCGTCAATTTTTTGTTTTGAACATCTTACCGGAATTACTTTAACCTTTCCATTCTTATCTATCATACTAGCTTCTGAAATAGTCCCATCTAGTACCCTACGCCCCAGCGTGCCGTTTATCTGGTAAGAAACAAATATTATTTTGTTTTTAGGATTAGGAGAAATTTGTTTGAAATATTCAACCGACGGCCCTCCTTCTAACATTCCAGAAGTTGCCATAATTATGGAAGGAGAATCATCGTTAAAGACTTCTTCTCTTTTACCAATTCCGTTAACCACGGTGAAGTAGGAGGACAAGAATGGATTAGTACCTTCAGATACAGATTTTCTCACCTCATACCCAAGGTAGTGTGCATAAGACATATGAATGGCGCTTGCCTCAGATATCATTCCTTCAATGAATATGGGAGATTCCACCAATCGACCTTCTCTCATCTCTTTATCCAGGACTAACATTATTTCCTGTGCCCTACCTACAGCAGGAACAGGTATCAACACCTTGCCACCACTCATTAATGTATGATTGATGCTGTTCGTAAATGTGTTATAAACTACAGATTGATCGGGCATAATATCTGAACTTGCACCGTAGGTACTCTCAGTAATAATAGTCTCAACCCGCGGATAATTTGACAAAGCTCCATCAAGTAATTGGGTTTTCGCGTATTTATAATCACCAGTATATAGGATATTGTGAGCTCCTGAAATATTAATATGGACTGTTGCGCTACCCATAATGTGCCCTGCGTTATTTAGGGTTATTGTAACATCTGGGGATATATCAGTTGGTTTTCCATAAGGAAGTGGTATACAATGTTTGATGACCTCATTAACATCTCTGATCTCATATGGTAAGTACGACCCATTGCTTTGCGCAATCTTTACCGAATCCATTTGCAACAAAGTCATCAAAGGCAAAGTAGGTTCTGTACAATAAATCGGCCCCTTGTAACCATACTTGAATATTGCCGGTAAGAACCCTTGATGATCTATATGGGCATGACTTATTACAACTGCATCTAATTCCTCTAGATTGAAATTAAACCAATCCAGTCTAGGATAAGCATTATAGTTCGTATTTTCACCAGGATTAATACCACAATCTAGCATTATTTTACTCTCTGGAGTCACGACAATAAAACAGGATCGACCTACTTGCTTAACACCACCTAAGCAGTAAATAGTGACCTCTTTCAAATTACTGTATTGATATATTGCTCCATCATCAACAGACTTCCTTGACAAATATCTAGAATTGCTAACTTTATTGGTAGGGGTCAGGCTAGCATCACAATTGTTATCAGCATTATAAAGTAATGAATTAGACAACAAAGGAGGTCTAAAAATTCTTTTTCCTAAACTTTGATAAAAGGCAATGCGTTCTTTGGAGGAATTTTTTAGTATTGAATGTATATTTTTTATGCTATTTGATGGGATATGAGGGGACCGTCTTGTGTGTGCAATCCAACCTGTTTCCTTTGCAATTTGCAAAAATATTTCAGCAGTAATCCCCTCGGGATTGTTTACCTCTAAAATAACCTCTCCTGTAGCTTCATCACAAAATAATACGGTTATCAGGATTTCCTTTGGCAATATTTTGCTGATGGCATTACGAGCATCATCTTCTGAAAGCCTTATGGATGGATCTGTTCTAATTATGAATCTTTTTTTCATAGATTTTGAAAGGGCCGAAAGATGAAGAGTTAACTCTGTCAGTGCGAATGATGGATTCTTGGTATATATTGCAATATTAGCTGATTCACACCTAACAACCGTTACCTGAGCCTCTTTTGGAATAGATTGCATTACTTGAGATTCCAATTTTTCTTCAAAATTTGCTGGAGATGATAATAATGAACTACCTTTATCGCCTTTCATTACCACATTGGGTACTCTCAAAGGTATTGATCTTTCACGTAAAGTGATTTTTTCAGTATTATCACGGGTCAATTTGTTATGTATTTCCTTAACTTATTTAACATGTCGCAAAAATTCAGACACATTTTCTATCTACTATTGATTATTTATGTTTTTAATATATTATTTTTATCTGGAACAGACTACTTGCATTTTGATTTTTAGTCCTATTTATCACCATTTTTTCGGCGATGTCCTTCAATATCTTATTCTTTAGTGATTCATTCTTAGATATCATAATATATCCCGATTTGATATGTGGTCGTTTAGGATATCTCGCACCATCATTTATCTGATCTTTTTCAACTTGATACCCTAATGATTCTGCGGCACCAATCAACTCCGTTATCATCGGATCATATACAGCCATAGATTTTGATATACGTCTACCTTTTCCCCTGGACAAGTTCTTATTATAGTAATCCACCCATATGATAACATTTTCATAATCCTTCAACTGGCTTGTAGTAAAAAAGCACTTTCTAGCCTTTAAGTTTTCTTGTATTAACTAATTGATATAAGAATAATTAATTGTCTTGGATTTTTTTGATAGAAAGTTCACAGTTACTTACTATTGGATTGTAAAGTCTTAGATCATTACACATTTTCTTCACTTTGAACAATGCTTCTCTCTCGTCCATGGATAATATTTTGATTAACAAAGATTTTCCTGATCTGACTGAAATTACATCGGAATAATTTTCTTTTAGAATAAGATCGTTAAGCACTGTTTCCCCTTCAGGATCGTTGAGGAATGGCTTGTTTTCGATGCTCACGATAACGTCAAACATTTTCTTTTTCTTGGGTGCCGCCATATACTTATCAAAAAAGGAGGTCACTATATATACAAAAGCTTTTAATTACAGAATTTAATTGATATTAAAATCATGGTCATGTAGCTCAGCCTGGCAGAGCGAAGGTTTTGTAAACCTTAGGTCGCGGGTTCAAATCCCGTCATGACCTGCATGTATGATATAATTATAATAATAATTGATAGATTTGATAGCTTTAATTGACAGAAGAATATGTAAGTAATAATGATTATCGAATTTTGACTATGGAATTGCTGGGAGAAATACTTCATTTTTCGAAAAGCGGACGCTTGATAGTAAAAGTTGAGAATAGAGGTTCACAGGTAAAATCGGGGTTGATGGTTTTAGACAATAGGGAGAAGAGGATAGGCAAGATTGCTGAATTAATCGGTTCAGTTAACTCTCCTTATGCATCCATAATCCCCTTTGTTCAAGCCAAGAATAAGATGGCGGGATTGAAAGTATATTTTACCGTTTTGGGAAAAAAAGACTTTTTTTTCAAAATCCAAAAAAAAAAAGAAAATTAAGAACAACAAAAAATAGGTGATGTAAATGGTTTCTAATGATGTAGATCTTGTGAATGAATGCCCTGAATGTCATGCAAAACCTGGTGCAGGATGCAGTAAAAGGGGAATTTGTATGTAGTATATGTGGTTATGTGGTTGAAGAAAACTTGGTATATCAAGGTCCTGATGCCTATGTTAACGACCCCGGACAAAAAACAAATACCTTGAGGGCAAGTGGTGTAAACAGTATTGCGTATCATGATTATGGTCTTCATACTGAGATTGATAATCAGTGCAAAGACTATTCTGGTCGACATTTCAATGATGATATCAGAAAGTCAGTTGTCAATCTTAGGAAATGGAACAATATCATAAGAATCTCAAATTCTAAAGATAGGAGACTTTCAAACGTGTTATCAAAAATTAATGAAATTTGTTCGCTCATGTCATTTCCTAAAGTTGTATGTGAAACGGCTGCATTAATTTACAGAAATTATGAAAATAGGAACGATACCAAGGGAAAATCTTCGGCATCCATGGCCGCAGCGGCTATATACTATGCTTGCAAAATTTGTAAAATCCTCAGGTCTCTTAATGAAATAGTACATCATAATGGTAACACCGAAGACACTAGTGAAAATTTGAAATTGGCTTCAAAATACTATCGTTCTATGGTATTGATTTGTGAAAATGATGATACCAGTTTGGTAATTCGAGGCCAGAACAAAATTACCGATTTTATGCGACAGGATCCAAGGACCGGAAATAAAAACAAACAGAGTTTTACAATAATAAATATGCAGTCAATCAATATCAATCAGTATATTTCGAAATTGGCTAACACTGCAAAATTTGATGTTAAAATCGAGCGACTGGCCATTGAGATAGCAAAAAAAACGGAAAATCATCTTCTGTCAGATGGCAAATCTCCAAACGGCATAGCAGCGGCATATCTATATCTTGCATCGGTCCTTCTTGGAATTAATATTTTGCAGATGGATATATCTCGGTTAGCAGGGGTAACAGAAGTAACTATACGGAATAGATGTAAAGATATCCTTACCTGTTTTAGAATAACACTCAAAGTAAAACCAATTTTAAAGATATAAATAATCTGTGAATAAAGAAATTTTGTTTAACAATGGGCGGTAATAAGAAAAAACCAAGTCAGTCTAATGCTTCCAAGTCTCAAGACAATAAGGGAGGCAAAAAAGAGGAGGTAAAAAAGACGCCAGCTTCTAAAACTCAGCAAAAGCAAAAGCTATCAGTGTTGATTGAAGAAGGGCAGGGATTAAAGACACTAGACTCGATGAAGGCTATTACAGTTCATTCGTATGCAAGGGCTCTAGGTGTGAAAATTTCGGTTGCTAATAATTTCTTGAAAAATCTGGAGAACAAAAGCATTATAAAATCCACAGGTGGATATAGTGGACATAGAATATACCAAAAGTTAAAATAGTATAATCCTATTTCAGTGACCTTTCGATTCTCAAATTATCTCCAACTCTAAAGGATTGTAATATATCGATGTTACCTGAGGTAATCCTCCCCAATAAGTTCATTTTTTGATTTAGTAGAGCATCACCTAAGAAAATGCAAATGAAATTTCCCAATGGAGAAAAAGCTAAATCTCCTTTTTTGAATGTGTTAAGAGGTTTTTCGGATCCTATCTGAAGACCCACCTGAATATAAATAAATCTACCTTCGTAACTATTGATTCTGCCATAAATGGGGAATATGCCTAGTAATTTATTTACTGTTAATGGTGAGAGATGTCTCTTTAATTCTCCCTTCCAATTCAAGTGCCTGATTTGAAGCCTTTTTATAGGTAGAGGCGAAACACTTTGAAATTCAGATGGCACAAAAATCAATAAAAGGTTTATAAATATGAACTTTCAGCAACATTTAATTATATAATTTAATCTTTTTGCATAGTAGTGGCTGTTAAGCGAACAAAAAAGAAGTCAAGTGTGGTGAAGGATGATGATTTAGACATGGAAAAGATTGGCGACGTTGGAAAAGATAACTTGCAATTAGAAGATTCAGATAGAAAGTTAGATGAGGTGGGAAAAAAAGAGTCAAGTGTGGTTATAGTTTACAAAACCTATGATGCTGATGTAGAATTTAAGCTTAAGGAAATTCCATCTAAGAATAATGAAATCCTTATCGGTCCTGTTCGATTAACTAGATTTGAAAAAGCTAGGATTACAGGTGCCCGTTCATTACAATTGTCATTGGGGGCACCAATTCTAACAAAGATCCCCCCAGAATTTACAGATACTATTATGATAGCTAAATATGAACTGGAAAAGAAAACTTTGCCAATTTCTATTAGGAGAATACTTCCAAATGGACTATACCAAGATATTCCTATAGAATGGACCATTTAGAGAAACAAAATAAAAAGCATCGTTATTTGTTTTTGACGAAAAAATAAACGTCGTTGAAATTCGCACCTGTATAGCCCGTGTCGATTATTGAACGTAATTTTGTGAGCAACACATTAGAGTTACTCCTTTTGATGAAATAATTTACGTCTAATTTTTTACTTTTCAGTAGTTCGATAGTCCTGGGTGCTATAAAGCCACCCGCTGAAGGAGAGTTTCCGTCAATACCATCAGTGCCTATGCAAATAATGGAAAAATCAGGAAGATCGTTATCTCTAATTATTTGCAACAGACGACAAATTGCCTCTTGATTTCTACCTCCAATTCCCATCTTGCGACCTGATAGCGTATTGGTGACTTCTCCACCCAAAATGATGCATGTTTTCGGTACATGTTTAGTATTAATTATCCTGGATGCGACTTTAATGAATTCATTCATAGAAATTCCGTAATTTGATCCCATATAGTTTGTGAAGTAACCCCTCTTTTTGAAACATTCCTGAATTAGTCTGCAAAAATTTGAATTGTTTCCAATAATGATATTAGTTACTTGTCTTGAACTAAATTCTTTTGGTTTCATAGTCTCCGGTATTTGGGACCTGACCCCTGATTCTAACACAACTTTTGCTTTTCTAATAGATTCGGATTTACGATCTAAGGTGATATAGTTGTTCAAAATAGAAAGTGCATCTTTATACGTAGATCTATCTGAGGATGTTATTCCCGACCCTATGGTATCGAGATGATCACCGACTACATCAGAGAGAATTAAAGAAATCACTGGAGTACTAGGAGGTATACGACGCAATATCTTGCCTCCCTTGATTTGGGACAGATGCTTTCTAACTATATTTATCTCCTCTATGTTAGCTCCAGAAGTTATCAGCATCTCATTAATAATCTTCTTGTTCGTAAGGTTAATCCCTTCAATAGGTGAAACCATTAAAGAAGATGACCCTCCAGATATTAAAAAGACTATTAATTGTACATTTTTCCTATTTTGTAATTCCTTAACTACTTTTTTAGCAGCCAAAGCACTTTGGATATTTGGAATTGGATGAGATGATTGAATTACTAGTGTATTTTCCAATAATTCAAGGTGATTTTGTTCCAGGGAGTATCCAATGGGAATAATCAATATCGTTTTCTTAATTCTATCCTTCATTTTATTAATGAATCCAACTAGCATTTTCTCGGAAGCTTTGCCGACACTAACAACAAGAGTAGATGCCCTATCAGGTAAGTCGAATTGGTGTATTTTATTATTTATGTCAGAAAGTTGCAAGTTTGAATCAATGTTAATAGATTCACCAACAAGCCTTTCTGGATCAGAATGTTTGAAAGCATAATCTAAAGCAGTTAAGGAATCAGTTAATGATTTACAATTATGATATCTAATAATAGTATCTTTGTTTCTAATTATACTCATTTCAATTCAGTTGTGTTATGGTAATATTAATTCATAATTGTTCTATAATGAACCGATCAATGCTAGTAAACTGAATAAAAATAAATATTTATGCACCCCACTCCTTTTCATGTTTAATTTCTTCACCCCCGTAGAAGCTAATAGCATACTACCAGAGGTAAAGGTCAAATTTGCCAATATCCTGATGCAAAGAAATAATATAATGGATCTGCAGACTGAATTAGAGTCAGTGGCAAGTCAAGAAGTGTCACACGAGTCATTTTTCATAAAGAAGGTTCAAGTGAACAAAGCAATTGCTGAGATGTATAAAGATATTGAGAAACTAGAGGGATTAGGTATACTGATCAAGAGTTTTGATGAAGGCCTATTAGATTTCCCTTCGAAACGTTTTAACGAGGAGGTATGGTTATGCTGGAAGATGGGTGAGGATAAAATTAAGTTTTGGCATGGGAAAAATGAAGGATTTGTAGGTAGAAAACCACTTTCAATTAGTGGCACTTATGATAAGGATGTCTTAGAAGACTTACGTTAGAAAGGGATTTCGAATGTCAAGTGATTTAGATAGGCTGTTCAAGATTGATATTGAACCAACTTTTGTTGATTTGAATACACGCATCCATCCATTTGAAATATTCAAGAGTTTAAGTGAAGATTTCAGTGACCTTTTCATTTTTGAATCATTGGCAGGGCCTCAGGAACTGGTCGAATCATCCATTATTGGTTTTGATCCTAAATACAAAATAAAATGCTACAATAAAACATTGATAGTATATGAAAAGGAGAGGATTTTAAGGAAAATTTCGATCACAGACCCTCTCGACACACTGAAAAATTCTTTTCCAATAGTTAGTAATAAAGATTACAGATATGTTGGAGGACTTGTGGGTTATTTTTGTTATGAGGCAATCAAATATTGGGAGAAAATCAAGGTCAAAAGTAATACATCATTTCCCATTCTTGAATTCGGGTTTTTTGATGATGGTTTAGTGTACGATCATACTAAAAAGAAACTAGAATATTTTTCTTATGAAAAATCTAGGATCGAAACTATTACAAAAATTATCAAAAGGAAAACCAAGACCAAAAGAAAATATGACTCAACATTCTCATTGCCAAAGAGAAGTATAAGAAAAAAGGCATTTGAGAATAAAGTGAACCAGATTAAGGAGCACCTATCTGCTGGAGATATATTTCAAACAGTTTTATCAAAGAAAATAAAATTTACTTTTAAGGGAAACCACCTTGAACTGTACGAGGACCTCAGAAAAATTAATCCTTCGCCTTACATGTTTTATTATAAGACCGGTTATAGGATTTTGCTTGGATCCAGCCCCGAAATGTTACTAAGGATAACCGGGGATCAGATTGAAACTTACCCCATTGCTGGTTCAAGACCGGTATCTGTAGATAAGACAATTACAGAGCATCTCCGAAGAGAATTACTAAAGGATCGAAAAGAAATTGCCGAACATACTATGTTGGTTGATCTAGCCCGAAACGATCTTGGAAAAGTTTGTCGATTTGGTTCGGTTGTTACTTCAGAATTAATGAAAGTTAAAAAGTTTAGTCACATACAACACCTTGTATCTCATGTAGAGGGCATCTTGGATAAAAAATACGATTCATTCGACGCATTTAGAGCTGTATTTCCAGCTGGTACGATCTCAGGAGCACCGAAGATAAGAGCAATGGAAATAATAAATGACCTTGAACCAGAAAGTAGAGGACCATATGCTGGAGCTGTTGGTTATTTTTCTTTCAATCAATCATGTGATTTTGCTATAACAATAAGGTCGATCTTTTTTAACAGAGAGAAAGCATTCACACAGTCTGGTGCAGGAATTGTAATAGATTCAGTGCCCGACAAAGAATATCGAGAGACCGAAGATAAATCCAATGCCATACTCTCAACGTTAAGGACGATTAAGAAAACTGGTATAAAGACCTCAATTAACTAGTTCACGAGGTGGTCGGGAATACTTATTAGATTTAGACAAATGATATTGAATTGCGATCGATGGATCCTTTTGCCTGCCTGTTAGTACTCCTACAACAATCTCATCTTTCTTTATTAATTCCTTTTCGCGTAACTTCATTATTCCAGCTGGGACAGATCCTGATGCCATTTCACAATCAAATCCATTCAACCCCACTATGGTCATTCCGTCCATCATATCTATATCTTGAACCTGTTCTACAATGCCATTTGTAAACTCGATTGTTCTCAATGCTTTAATTATGTTAGCAGGTTTCCCAATCTGAATTGCTGTTGCTTGGGTCTTAGGTACAATATTATTTTCTTGTTGTTTTAAATAAAATCGGTCGATGAGATCGGTATTAACTTTACCCTCATTCCATTTTAATGCTGTATCCTCAAACAATCCATTTGCTAGTTGATAGAAAGTATTAGCTCCCGCAGCATTGACTACTAAAACCCGAGGTATCTTTTTTATCCAACCCCATTCGTAGAGCTCCATAAGCGCCTTACCACAACTGGATATATTGCCTAAAGCTCCTCCCGGATATACGATCCAATCAGGTGGGTTCCAATTTAGATATTCCATTATCCGAAATATTATGGTTTTTTGACCTTCAATTCTAAAAGGATTCAATGAATTGACGGTATATCCGCCTTCCTTCGAGGCCATTTCTAATGATAGTGTCAGAGCATCATCAAAATTACCATCCACTTGAAGTACTTGAGCACCAAACTGAAAAGCTTGGCCAAGCTTCCCTGGAGCTATTTCACCCCTGGGGATGTAAACATCACACTCAAATCCTTCATTTGAGGCGTACATGGCAGCAGATGCTGAAGTATTTCCAGTAGAGGCGCAAACTATTTTCTTAACCTTCAATAATTTTGCATGTGTGACTGCAGCTGCCATTCCATTATCCTTAAAGGACCCACTCGGGTTATAGCCTTCAGGTTGAAGAAGTAAATTGGCATTAGGTAAATTAACGTAATTTGCAACCTTACTCATTTGGTAAGGTCTTGATGATCTGCCCTCCGAACCATCCAATGAAACCAAAAATTTGGAACATTCTTGCAAGCTCTCAGTATCAACATCAATAAAATTTAATAATTCTCTGTATCTCCATACCCCACTTTCATTAAATATATTCCCTCCGAAGTTACGCCGTTGGTAAAATATTTCAATTAAGTCTCTATTTGGGACTTCTTGATACTTTATATCTAAAAGAAAACCGCAAGAGCAACGATAAATATCATTATCTATGGAATATTCTATTCCGCAGGATGGATTAATACACTTTTTTTTTGCTCTAAATTCCATTCAAGTTTAAGGTTTGAAGTTTTAGATTTATAAACGTAAAATCAATATCATTATGTTTGTTAGACTTATGTAGTGAATTCCGAAAACTTCTGCAAAGTGTATGCACAAATTCCCAAGGTGAATCTATATTGCTTTCTGGAGGATTAGATAGTAGTATCCTTCTGAATTATATGCATCCCAGAGAAGCCATAACAATATCCATCGATCAATATTCTTCCGATTATCGATATTCTATCATAATAGCAGAGAAATATGAAATCAATCATAACATTGTAACGCCAAGTATTAAAACAATCTTAGAAAACTTGGATGAGCTGATAATGGACTTTAAGACATTCGACCCAATATTTCTAAGAAATAGTGTAGTTCAACTTTTAGGATTTAAAGAGGCTAAGCGGTTAGAAGTGAATTCGATTATTCTAGGGGATGGGGCAGATGAGCTTTTTGGAGGCTATAATTTTCTGGGAAAATACCTTGAGACACCCGGGATTTTGCAATCAAAATTGAACAGAATAGTTCAAAATATGGAGTTTGTATCATTTGCATTCGCTAAAAAATATGCTCTCGTTACAACAGCCCCATTTCTTGATGATAGCATCATTAAGTTTAGTCAGGCATTATCGGTGAATGAAAAAATCGCCATTCACAAAAACATGAGTTACGGAAAATTTTTTTTGAGAAATTGTTTTAAAGAAATTTTGGGAGACGAGATTGCCTGGAGAAGAAAGGAGGCACTAGAAAGTGGTTCAGGAATAAACAAGATAGGGACTTATTTAGAAAATTGTATTCTGGATACAGACTACATCGAAGGATATAGAAAGGCACAGAACGAGGGGGTCATGATTAGATCTAAAGAACATTTGTATTATTATCAAAAATACAGAAAATTTTTTGACCCTCCCATTCATCAAATCTGGGACCAACCAGAAAAATCTAAGAGATGTCCCTCCTGTAACATAATATTTATTTGGAGTGGAAGTTTTTGCAAGACTTGCGGTGCTTATCCAGTGTAAATTTGGAGGATTTGGAATGTAACCTAGGAATAATGTCACTTCGGTTACATGCTTGGAGTAAAATACACCTTTATAAACAAGATTTTAGATTGGGAAAGGGTATAAAATTAAATGTCTTTCAGCAACAAATGGATCAAACCACAAAATGAGATAAGCAATGTAGGTATGAAATTATTAGAGAACATCAAACCCCCATCGCCATTGAAACCTAGAATAGAGGAGGCACAAAAAAGACTGCACTCTCAGATCGCAAAGTTGGAAAGTATGTCAGCTAAGATGGACGAGAAAGATCAAATAATATTTAAAAGAATTATTAGCGCGATGCAGAATCATGATAGTCAATATGCTAAAATCCTATCTAACGAATTATCGCAGATCAGGAAAATGAATAAGATGATTACATCAGCAAAATTGGCATTAGAACAGATACAACTTAGATTGAATACCATCACCGAACTGGGCGATGTCGTTGTTACTCTAAGCCCCGCAATGTCGGTAATAAAAAATATCCAAGGTGGATTAAATTCAATGATACCAGAAGCAGGACAGTCGTTTGGAAAGATCACAGATATATTAAACGGCATTATGAATGATTCTGGACAAATTCCAACGACTTCTGATATTAATGGAAACACTAGCGCTGTAAGTGAAGATGCTTTGAAAATAATTGAAGAAGCTAGTGCTATTGTCGAACAAAACATGAAGGACAAATTCCCCGATTTACCAAATACAGGATTAGATTCTAAGATCTCGGAAAGTAACTCCCTATATTGACATACAATCAATCATTACTATTTTAGTGGTTTTGTATCGTTGATTATAGCGTTCAACCTTAATTTTATTCTGTAAATGGTAGGGTAGCTATAACCACTTTCTCGATATTTTTTTATCATGATCTTCCAGTTTTTTAGTCTAACTTTAGCTTGTTTTTTCGTTAGTAATGCAGTCTCTTTCTTGACCAGGCTCTTGCGTCCTGGATTCAAGTAACCACCCTCATTTGCTCTGTACCTATTGGTTGAAAATCGGAGTCCGGAAATTATGACTTCAATAGGTATTTCCTGAAAATAATTTCTTATTTCATTATATTCAGTTCTTAACGCGTAAAATTCAATTTTGTATTTCTTCATAAACAGTTCACCAGTATTATATTTCAAAACTCGAATTATGAAACATAAGCCAAACTCAGATAATTCGAAAACCGGTATAATTAGTCCGATCTAGAAAATCATTTATTTCAATCAGCACTTTTGAAAATGGCTGAGCAATATCCTTATTTCCAATTGAATCACTATCGATTACAAAATTTTTAAGTGGAACCGTGGTTACTATAGGACAGTATGAGACCAACCAAATGTTATTGAGAGTTGGTTGTATTTTCAATAACTCCCTGATGGTCTGGTCATATTCTATCTTACCCACTTTTAGAAATTGAATAATTATCACTTTATCCGTGTTTATTCTCAAATCTCGCGCTCCTGGAATAAGAATGCTGACTTCAATATTATTAATATTAATTTTCCTCTGTGATGGCGTTATAGTTATTGCTAGTAAATAATGCAGTAAGCCCTCAGCCAATTCGAGATAATCAGAATTAGTTAAATTCCGAACGCCGCTTGAACTAGCACATTCTTCTAGTAATCGTTTGATTATGTACTCTGAATTCTGATTGTTAGCTTTAATTTTCGTTTTGATATAGTCACTGCCAAGTTGATCGATTCTCGAGTACAATAATTCCTTTAAATCCATTTGGTTAGCAGTTTACATTAATAGCTATCAATATATATTTCAAGAATAGAACGATAAAGAATTTATTAATCAAGACAAGAATATGTTATTTATATTTGTCTAAAAGTGACAACATTTGGTATCCTTATACGCAAATGCATGATTACACCAAATATCTCAATAGGAGGGTCATAAGATCTGGAACTGGTTTTTATTTTTATGATAATGAAGGGAACAGATACCTTGATGGAGTCTCTAATATGTGGTGCAATGTTTGGGGGTTTAGCAGTAACCGAATTACGGATGCAATGATCAATCAAATTAGACAGATCCCACACTCAACTATTTTTGGTATTGGAAATAATAAATCAATCGAGTTATCAAATAAATTCTTAAAATTAACTAAGGGCATGAACAAGATGTTTTTCACAGATAATGGTTCCTCGGCTATTGAAGTTGCCTTGAAGATTGCTCTACAATTTTGGAATAATCAAGGTTACTTGAAGAAAACCTCATTCTTATCATTGGCTGATGGTTACCACGGTGACACTATTGGTGCGATGTCAGTAGGGTATGTTGAAAAATACTTTAAGAGTTACAAGAGGTTATTATTGGATTGTCGTGTTATTCCGAATCCTAGGAAAGTAACCCTAGATGGGATAGTGAATTTGGAAAAATTAAGTGTAATACTAGAAAGGACAGAAAAAGATAATTGAAAAAAACGCAAATAAAACAGCGGCATTAATAATGGAAGCGGTGCTCGAATTAGCCGGAGGTTAATATTTACCCAACTGGCTATCAAGAAGAATCAATGAAATGTGCAAAAAACATGACATTTTGTTGATCTTAGACGAAATCGCTACAGGGTTTGGACGACTCGGAAACATGATAGAATACATATCCCAAGCGTTCCAGACATCGTATGTTTGTGAAAGCTATTACTGGAGGATATTTTCCATTAAGCTCTTACATTAACTTCAAAAATATATCAACAATTCTCTGGTAATTTAGGAATCAAAAACACTTATTTCACGGTCACACTTATATGGCACCCAATTGGTTACACAACTGTGAAGCAAAGTAACCGAGAGAATCATCTGCTGGACAAGATAAGATCTAATAGCAAACAACTTAAAAAGGATTACAAGATTTTCAAAACAAAATTACAATTGTAAAAATATCAGGCGAAAGGATTTATTGGCAAATTCCGATCTTGCAGTATAATTAAATGATTACCATGGTAGATAACATTCCTATTAACTATTTTGTTATGAAGATCCCTCAAAAGTGTCATTATCAGGTCTCTCTGAAGCTACGATGATTATCATGCCCCCTTTAATATAGATTCGTTTTCTCTTAATAAGATAATGGACACTCAATTGGAATTGTCTTAGAAATTAATAAAAGGTATGCTAACTAGGGAGCAAGATTTCTTAAATTCTTGTAGTTGCTTTTGAAACTCCCCCACAATTCCCTCGCAATCCTTCATTTTAGTTATTCTGAGAAAGATGATTAATTAAGTCAGCCGTGTTTAATATTTTTCTAGGTCTTCCTATATGTTTTCCCACGGATTTGGCCCTAATAATGCCGTCTTTGGTTCTCTGAACTAACAACTCTCTTTCACGTTCTGCGACCCAAGTCAGGATGCCCAGCATAAGTTTTCTAATACTTGGTTCAGTTGTTTGAAGAAAAGTTTCCCGTGGAGAGCAGGAGATTAATGGTGAATAATGTTCAATTGCCTTAATAGCTTCCAGAGTATCCCAAAAAGTGCGGCCAACTCTCGAAAGTTCATAGACCAAAACTGCATCGACAGATTCTAATGCTATTATCCTCAAGAGTTCTTGGAATCCCCTTCGACCAATTGCCGCCGTTTTTCCACTAATTGAGGAGTCTTCGAAATAATCCAAGATCTGAAAATCATGTGAGTAAGCCCAACTTTGCATTGCCAACTTTTGATTTAAGACTGTCTGTTCTTCTGTACTCACTCTTAGGTAAGCAAACGCATACTTCATAAT
>JARFXS010000146.1 GCA_029194465.1 Candidatus Nitrosocosmicus sp. | reverse complement strand
GATTTGAACGATGGCTCTATTGAAATTCTTAAATTAAACGTAGGCCCTGTTGGGATAAGATGGATTGCACAACATTTTGGTTACTTGCAAAATAGACAATTTCAAGATAAAATGATAAAAGGTCCATTTAGATATTGGCTTCACACACATTCCTTTTTCCCAAATGAACCTAATAATTGTATCATGGAGGATAGGATTAATTATTTGCCCCCATTTGAATTTCCAGGGATTAATATTATAAATAACAAAATACATGACAACCTGTATCAACTGTTCTATTATAGACACCGTATATTGAAAAATGATATGATTTTGTGGAAATTAGTAGGAAAGAACAGAGGCAAAAAGATTTTAATAACAGGCTCTACGGGATTAATAGGTTCTGCTCTTGTTCCCTTCTTGAATACAGTAGGAGATCATCATGTTACTCAAATGATCAGACCTTCTTCAACATATAAGAATAATAATCCTAATGTTGTTAAATGGGATCCAGATAAAGGAAAAATAGATACCAACGATCTAGAAGGATATGATACAATTATTCATCTCAGTGGAGAAAATACTTTTGGACGATGGTCTGATTCAAAAAAGAAAGAACTGGTCGAAAGTCGACTAACGACCACAAAACTACTTTGTGATTCATTAGTTAAACTCAAAAACCCTCCCTCTACTCTCATTTGTGCCTCCGCAATAGGAATTTATGGAGATCGCAGAAAAGATGTTCTTACTGAAGATACTTTTATAGGTTCGGGTTTTCTTTCATCCTTGTGTCAGAAATGGGAAGAGTCCATTGAACCTGTAAAAGACATTTGTGCCTCCGCAATAGGAATTTATGGAGATCGCAGAAAAGATGTTCTTACTGAAGATACTTTTATAGGTTCGGGTTTTCTTTCATCCTTGTGTCAGAAATGGGAAGAGTCCATTGAACCTGTACAAGACATAGGAATTCGATTAATAAACGCAAGATTTGGAATGATATTAACACCTAGAGGTGGTATGCTGAAAAAGTTAGTTCAACCATCAATATTTAAGATTGGACTGAAAATGGGATCTGAAAATCAATATATTAGCTGGATTTCCATCGAGGACGTGATAAGAAACACCACCGAATCAGTGATTGTAGACACGGATAGGAACGAAGTTCTAAATAGAATACAAACAGCATTTTCAAGAGAAATTGAGCGATATGGTAAACTACAGGATTCAGACATACGGCCCATGGATTATAAAACTAGACAAGTTTGGACAAGGGTTAGAAAGCATATCAAGAATAAAGATCACGTTTGAGTAAGTAAAGGGCATATTCCATTATTAGGGCCCTGTTAACCTAAGCATATATTATCTCTTCATTGTGACGATTGACAAATAGATTTAACCAGTTCCGTACATGCTCTAGTTTACATTTCCTTGTTCCACATGGAAAGTAATCATCAGAAATCTCTTCAGTCCTTTTAGATACCTGTGGATCCCTCCGCTTTTGGGTCTATCCTTTAATCCTTCTATCCCTTCTTTATGAAATTTTTTCAGTTAGTTAGAAGTCCAGGATCAATTTCTCTGAAGTCTTTGGCTATACGGGCTGTAACAATGTGCTGATATGCGACATTAGGAACAAGCAGTATTCTTACCTTTGCCTTTACTATGTTTTCAACTTTGTAGATCCTTTCAAACGATGTTTGAGTAAGTGTCAAATAATATACATGATGATGATGTAACCAGCCCAGCTAAAAGTATTTGTTTATTTACTTATCCTAGTTGGTATTTCTTTTTTGTTAGTATTGTAGACTCTTCTGCTTTTCCTAGTCACAGAATTACTACTTCCATTGGTAGTTATGGAATAGAAGAAAGTTTTTACATCCTTATGCTGAAGGTGATTGATTGATACAATATGAAGCCGGACTTTTAATTATTAAAGATCTTGTGCTCATCATTTTCATTATATCTACAATGTTTTCTATTGGCTTGAGCGTCAATTTGAAGCAAATCAAAACCATAATATCAAACTATAAGTTAATGACAAAAGGTCTGTTAGCTGGCTTACTGATAATTCCTGTGGTTGCATGGATACTAGTCCAGATAATACCAATGGAAGAATCCATTAGTACTGGCTTTCTTCTAGTGTCAGTCTGTGCAGGGGCAGCGTTAGGACCCAAATTAGCTCAAATATCAAGATCAGATATCCCTTTCGCTGCAACAATGATGGTCATTCTTGCAGCTTTAACTGCTTTTATTACTCCATTATGGCTCGGTGTTTTTCTCAGTTCTTCTGGTGATGGTGCTAATAGCGATGAAATTTTAACTCCTACAATCAATCCGTTACAGATTCTTGTCGGACTTATTGTTCTCTATTTGATTCCGATGTTAATTGGGACCTTCATTAATAGCCGCTATCCAGACCGGGTCAAGTATAAGAGTCTGCTAGAAAAAGTTTCAAATATTCTGTTAATAGTAGTAATTGTCTTGGTTATTGTGACCAATCTAAACGGGCTTGTTGCTCTTATAGGGTCATTGGGAATTGTCACTAGTTTGGTAAGCGTTATGATCTATGGTACGATTGGGTATGTCCTGGGTGGTCCTCAAATTGCAACTAAGCGATCGCTTGCATTTAATACGGGTATACGTAATGAGGCCGCGGCTTTGCTTATAGCAACTCGAGCCTTCTCTGATCAGCCAAATGTTGCTGTTGTAGTGGTGGTTTTTGGTATGTGCCAGCTCATCATAATGGGTGTAATGGCCTATTACTGGTCAAAGAAAAGTGAAGGGTGGAAATAGCTTAACTAACTGAGATATTGCGGCATATGGCGAATATCTTTTTCTATATCCAAATTCCCTTTTCAACCCGACCCTAATAATGACTAGGAATTTAATCAAATTCTATTAGCTATTCACATGAGTAAGCAGAAGGCAAATTCCTTTATTCACTTACGGATGTTAGAATAGATGTCCAAAACTAAATCGTAACTACAGCGACGCTGACCGATGATACAATTCATTTTTAAACTCATCATGTTAGTAGTGTCTAATCTCCAAAGCAATTCCATAAGGGTCTTGCAATGTAATCCATAGTCACTAGTGCAAGACCCGATGTTCTGATAGCTCTAACAATTTACCACTTCTCTAGAGTAATTTGTTTGCTCATTACTTAATAGGCTAAGTAAATTAACCATACATCTATTATTATGTTCATCCTTGTCTGTTAAAATATCTCATTTCTTTAGCGAAATTTAGAATTCGTTATATTCCGTGGGATCTCCCGTGTGCATTGAATTGAATCACATAGTTTTGGCCCTTATTAAAGGGGCGCTCCAGTAAAACTATAGTTTAGTAATAGTGGAATTAAATAAAAATTAAGATTGATATTGATACTGGTCAACTAATCATTATTCTCAGTCCACCATTTTGAGCATAGACCGGTATTATATTCACTGCAG
>JARFXS010000145.1 GCA_029194465.1 Candidatus Nitrosocosmicus sp. | reverse complement strand
CGTATACTGTTTAGACTTTGTTAAGTTTCCAAATATAGACTTTATAACCAAATGGATAAATTTTAAATTTAAAAATTTGCTTATTTTCTCGGAGTGCCTCTCGCAGTTGGCTCGGCATAAATTTTTTAATGTGTTAATTAGTAGCAAAAAATAATTCACCTTATAGAAATCGAGGGTTATTCTGTCACTATTAAAAAATTTAACATATTAATTATTTTAGATAATTAATATTTATTAGTAATTGAGTTGTCAATATATAAACGCATAAAATTGTTATTCAGTTTAAGATTTTGATGGCTTGTATAAAATCATGGAGCCAGAATTACGTGATCTGTTTAGAAACGTAGGTACTGACCCTGTAGGTGAATCATATACTCACATGACTACTTATGGTCCAGCTATGAGATGGAATGTTAGACCTCATATGCTTAGTGCTTTTTGGACTGGATATTGTGATTTAGTTTACAAACAATTAAAAGGTGAACAAATCAATTATCTAGCGAATATGTGTTTGGCTGAAAAACCACAAGAAGTAATGCCATTGATATCAAAGTTTACTTTTAAATTTCATGCTGACGAGAACGATGGGAACGATATATGGGAACCTTATGACGACGAATTTTTATATTGGTTATGTCACACTTATCAAATTGTATTGGAAGAAAATTTCAATATGGTTAATGAATACGGATTAGAATATACTGCAATTGTATTGGAATCAGGAACACATTGGTATGAGGAAAATAGAGAAACTAATCAAAGGTTTCTAGTTATTGAAGTAAGGATACAATTTCCGTACAGTAAAATAGAGGCTGGTATACAATCAAGAATAATAAGACCTCGTGTTATCCAATTATTACGAAATAATAATATAATGTCAAAGATGCAAAGACAACCAATAGGGGATTGGGAACAAATAATATCTTCTAATATTGTTAATGAACCAATTATGATGTATGGAAGTTCCGAAGTACCTAATCGTCCTAAATTAGTACTTTCATATATATGGCCATACATAACTCGTGATATGTTAGAGAGTGAAAATAGACCTGATAATATTAGTTTGGAAGATGCTTTTACACCTGATAGTCATTTACATGTTCAACAAGAAGCTGTAAGTAGTGAATTATTCAATAATGATAGAGATTTTAGTTATTGGATTCCGTTATTTTTATCAGTAAATTATTGGACAATTGTATTGAGACCAAAAGAACATCATGATACAAGATTTACTAATCAAATTAGATCATCAGAAGAGATTGTAGATCCTGGATTAAATTTTGGAGGTAATGGGAGAAGACAACAAAGAGATGATGAAGAGTTATCTAATATGGAATTATGTGAGCGAATGATTAGAATGTTCAATAATAAAAGATTTACTAGAGAATCTTTTTGGTTAGATATTGGAAAAGCTTTATATTCTTCAGATTCAGGTGGTGATAATGGGTTATTATCTTGGATTAGACATAGTGAAAGATGTACAAGTGGTATATCCATTATTCCTGATTTTATGAAAATTGGAGGGAATATTTCTGATACTTGTCGCAACTTATATTATACATTCGCAAATTGTAATATTAGTGTAAAAACTTTAGCATGGTATGCTAGAGAAGATTCACCAGAAATTTATGCTAATTGGCATAGAAGTTGGTTTCTTTCTAGTATGGAAAATGCTTTAACTAGATCTGATACAGATGTTACAGAAGCTTTGTATAGGGTTTATTGGTTAGATTTTATATATTGTTCTGTAGGTAAAGGTAAATGGTTCCAATTTAGAAATCATAGATGGTATGAAGTAAATCAAGGATTAGAATTGAAGAAAGCTATGTCTAGAGATTTTAGGAAGAAGTTTGAATCTGTAAGAGCTGTATTAAGTAGACAAATTCATGAATCTAATGATGATGGATTTACTAGTAATGCTGAGAATACGATGAAAAAGTTGACTGATCTTATATATAAACTTAAAACACAACCATTCAAGAATAGAATATTAGCTGAATCTTGTGAGTACTTTGATAATGCTAAATTCATATCCCTTTTAGATTCTAATCCTGAATTAACTGGAGTAACAAATGGAGTATTAGAAGTCATAGGTAAGACTATCGAATTTAGAGCTGCTAAACCTGAAGATTATATTTCTATGTGTACTAATATACCTTTCCATTCGAGTTATTCTTGGAACCATCCATTAGTATCAGAATGTTATAAATGGATAACACAATGTTTTACTGATAAAAGTTTATGCCACCACTTTCTAAAGTTTGCATCATCTACACTTAATGGTGGTAATAACGATAAAATATTTCCAATATGGACAGGAGAAGGAGATAATTCAAAATCTATGATAGTAAAGTTATTCCAATCTACACTTAATACATATACTATAAAATTCCCAGTTTCTTTATTGTGTGAAAAATCAATGAATTCATCAGGTGCAAGTCCACAATTAGCAAGATCAAAATCTACTAGAATTGCATTTTTAGATGAACCTGAAGATGATATTCCTATGCAAAAAGGTACTATTAAAAGATATACTGGTGGTGATGATTTCTTTGCTCGATTCTTACATGATAATGGTTCAGATGTAAAAGCAACATTTAAAATGGTTCTCATGTGCAACAAAGTTCCTGTTATACCTAATGCTGATAGGGCTATTGTAAGAAGAACTAGATTATTTCCTTTCTTGAGTACTTGGGTTGATGATCCTCCTGAAACTGAGGATCAACAATTTATTGAACGTAAATTTAAGAAGAATCCTTTCTTTGATAGACGTATTCCTATACTCGCACCTGCATTCTTATGGATAATGGCTCAATATTATCCACATTATTCTGATGAAGGCTTACTTGACCCTCCTATTATTACAGAGTATACTGAATCATATTGGAGAGATAATGATGTTTATGCCCAGTTTGCTGCCGATTTGATACAAGAAGTTTATACAGATTCTGGTGAAAAGGATCCTACTGCTAGAGTAACACTTACAGAGATATATGCTGAATTGAAGATATGGTTCAAAGATGCTTTTCCAGGCACTAAACCTCCTGATCGTTCTGTTGTTAAGACAGAATTATCAAGTAGATGGGGAAGAATGATAGGTAATGCTTGGTATGGTATTCGAATTATTAATAATGACGGAATATCTGATATGACTTCTGCTTTAGGAGGAAGACCTAAAGCAGTAGTTCCATCACAACCTGTAAAACCTGTAGTAGAACAATTAAAATTACCTCCTTCACCTTCTCAATTAGAATTATCATTGAAAGCAGTCAGAGCATTGTCACCAAAGCCGAGATTTGATATTAGTTTACCACCAGGTGCAGTAACTATATAATACCAAATTAAAGAAATATAATTGTATTTTTACAATTATATGGATAATAAGTTTCAATATTTTGTCAATGTTATGTTAAACATAATATTCTCATCAATAGTAAATTATAATATTCATATC
>JARFXS010000031.1 GCA_029194465.1 Candidatus Nitrosocosmicus sp. | reverse complement strand
ATATGAAGGCAATATCTCCAGAATTTCATTTACAGATTTTCGAGAATGAAGAGACACCGGCTTGTCATTCTTTTCTGCCATATATAACATTTCTTCGAAAACAATTTTTTGTCTTTCGGGTGTATTGTTTGGATCCAAATTCGTATATGTTGGATCAATTCCAATTTCACCTATTCCAGCAATAAAATCAAGTTTAGATTGTACAAGACCCTCAAACAATTGCAGGTTAGCAGAAACCGCTGCAAACTGCGGGTGTATACCCACAAAAACTCTAAACAGATCAGAATTCTTAAAAAAACTTTCCTTTAATGATAACGCCTCTACAGAGGAATTGAAATCTTCTGACATGCAAATTGATTGAACATTAGCATGACGCATATAATCGAATATTATCTTATGGTATTTGTTATAATTCTTATCTGCTAAATGAATGTGCGAATCAACGTAATACAATTACTTGTTAATCTTTAGATTCAACTAATTATTTATTAGTATTAGCTTGCAACATAATCAACTAGCAATCAATAAATCTACTAGTTATCACAACATCAACAGTGTATTACCTAAGGATCTCGATCAAGATAATTGCATTCTGAGTTAAGTCCGGAAATAATAGTATGACCTGGTATTAAAGGACACAAATTTAGTAGTAAGAATGAACTCATTAATTGAATCAATTTTACATAGGAGTTTAATAAACGAGGTAACAACCTTTATAGAATAAATGGCAATAAATTCAGAATCCGAAATAGCCCTTGCATCTGCTCACAGAATCATAAAAAAATACGGTGCCGAAAGGGTAAGTGACAATGCAGCAGATGAATTGAGAAGAATATTAGAAGCTTTAGGCGAAAATATTGCTAAACAGGCCGTGCAGTTGGCCAGTCATGCTCACCGGAAAACCATCAAATCTGAGGATATAACCCTTGCATCAAAAAATTTTATCACATAATTATATAATGCCCAGAAAGGATTAATTTTTGATGTTGTAATATTACCATAACTATGATCTTACGATGATAGGAAGCCATTACCAAAGAAATATAAGTTTTCAATTAATGATAAAACAAACAGCTGGTGGGGTGGCAGAGCGGCCATGCGTTCGCCTGCAGACTCACAGAAACAGATAGCGAATATATAAGGGTTCGAATCCCTTCCCCACCTCTTAAGAATACTATTTCAGGCTCATTTTGATAATTGATGGATCTTTAGTATGTATTATTTTGTTGACATCATTAAGCAAAAATTCCAGATCTATATCATAAAAATATTTTGGATAGTCTTTGAATTTTTCAAAAGAGCGATTAAGGATGGAGAAATAAATGGCATTTTCCCCTTTTTGGAAGTGCACATATGCCGCATTCACTAAAATTAATCCATTTAAGAGACTTTTTGTTTGTCCCTTTGAATCTTTCCAAATACCCTCTAAAACTTCATGAGACTTCCAATATCTTTCCATGTTAAATAAGAATATTGATGACATCACTGCGTCCTCTCTGGATATAAAATCGTTTACTTCATTCAATTCTTCCAGTCGGATCAAGGATCCTAACACATCAATGGGTCCAAAAAATTCAAGATCATTGGGGCTTAATGAGTTATCGTCATGTGTACTAACGTCTATCTCAATAAAATAACTTGAAATCCGGATATCCCTGACCACTGCATTGCCATAATTTTGTAACAGCATCCGCAGTGAATGCAAAACAGCTTTTGAATTGGCAGGCAAATAATTATTTTTGTTACCTAGATAAACAAGATATCTTTTATTCATGTAACTAGTTCGTTATTAATCAATTATGGTAAATGAGCCTTCTGATTTCGGTGGCAGAAGTCGTTAGAGCAGGATAGTCTGTTATTAATAAACCGATTCAGACGAAGGTCTTAATCCTCTCTTCTTTGACATGAAACCACAATTTCCACATTTATAAACTCTTTTCCTTTTATAGGTGTAAATAACATCTATTTCTTCTATCTAATCATGTACAGTTTTTAACATACAGTTTGTGCAAAATCTTTTTTCCAAATGGATTTACAAGTACGTAAGGCGTTGAACAAATAAAAATAGATTTAGTCGACTATTTTATTACTTTCTTAATTTTGTCCTTAACAACAACGGAACTTCCCTTGGACTTTTTGCAACTGGAACGTTTGCCTTATCATAGTTACTTATTTTTGATTCGGCAGATCCGTAGTTTCCGTAAACTATAGCTCCAGCATGACCCATTCGTTTTTCTTTGGGGGCAGATCTTCCTGCTATGTACGCAACAACTGGTTTTGAGAAATCAGTCTTAATGATATAGTCGGCGAGTTGTTCTTCTGCATCACCACCTATTTCACCAACCACAACCACAGAATCAACATCTTCTCTGTTTCTAATTAACCCGAAAGAATCAATGAGATTAGTTCCATTGATCGGATCGCCTCCTATTCCCAATCCTAAACGTTGTCCAAAACCAGAGTTGGATAGATGGAATGAAACTTCATACATTAAGGTCCCGCTTCTTGAAAATACAACTGTGTTCCCCTTAGTAAAAGGTTGAGCGGGCATGATTCCAACTTTCATTATTTCTGGAATAATCACTCCCGGAGTATTTGGCCCAATCATTCTGGCTCCTTTTTTCTGAGCATATTCGAAGACTTTTATTGAATCAATAATTGGCACATGTTCTGGTATTGCTACAATTATTTTAATCCCATTATCAAGAGCTTCTTTAGCTGCCTTATAAAAGAAAGGAGCGGGTACGAATATCCCAGATATGACTGATCCTGATGCTTTTACTGCTTCCTCCACTGTATTGAAAACAGGAACATCCTCAAATTTGGAACCTCCTTTGCCAGGTGTGACACCTGCGGCTATATTTGTTCCATAAGATCGCATTAACCTTGCGTGTGTTGATCCAAAGCTGCCTGTAATCCCTTGAATGATTACAGGTTTCTTTTCATAATCAGCATCAGATTCATTCCCGGATAAAATTTTAAAGATGTCAAATTGTGTGCTCAAATTGTCTCACTGTCTAGTTGTTATTTATCTTTAGGACAACAGCATTTATTGCTTCCTCTACGGTGTCAAATAAGCGGGCTTTGCTTCCGTTGAGCAATTCCCTTGCCTTTTCGGATTGAGCTCCAGAGATTCTAGCGTAAACCGGTACTGTCAATATATTGTTCTTATATGCCTCCAGAATACCCTGTGCCACAAGATCTGTTCTCACAATTCCTCCATATAGATTCACAAGGATTGCTTTTACTTTCGGAAGTCTACTTATGACTTTAAGAGCTTCGTAAATGGTTTCGCTCGTAGCTCTTCCCCCAAAATCAAGGAATGCTCCAGCTTTTCCATTTGCATCCGTAACCATATCTAGAGTTGACATGACTAAACCTGCGCCATTGCCTATGATTGCAATGTCTCCTTCCAATTCAACAAAAGAAAATCCATTTTCAGCGGCTTGCTTTTCCAAATCGCTAAGATACAAATACTTTTTCAAATCTTCGTGTCTAAAAAGAGAGTTATCATCTAGGATCACTTTAGCGTCCAGGGCAAGCAAGGAGTCATCAGAAATGATGGCCAGAGGATTTATCTCGGCTAGTTCGGCCTCCTTCTCTACAACTACTCTAAAGAGATTTAGTAACAAATTGACAAAACTTTCTTTGGATCTATCTGGGATATTCAAATCAGATGCGATAGTATTCGCTAGCTCACTTGAAACGCCTTCAATAGAGATATCTTGAATTATTTTGTTGTCAGTTTGTTCAATATCAATCCCCCCTTCTGATGAAGCAATTATCGAGAAACAACGTTTGCTCCGATTTAGAAAGATGGACAAATAGATTTCTTTCACAATGTCAACCATTTTCTCTAAGAGGATACCCCTTGGCAATTCGCCTTTTACTTCTTTCACTAATAATTCACCAAACTTAGTTTCTAATTCAGAAGAATCTTTGCATTTTTGAATCGCTCCTGCTTTGCCTCGACCCCCAACTGTTAGTTGAGATTTCAAGACAAACGGAAAACCTAGTTTCTGAGCTCCAATTCGAGCATCTTCCACATTTTCAGCCAGAATAGATTCTGGTGTTTTGATACCAAATTGATTAAATAGCTCTTTTCCTTGATATTCGAGAAGTCGCATCTTTGTAAAGGTTTGAAAATACTCTTTATAAACAATCCTTTTTTACATTTGTTTAAGGCTTGCTGAAATATTCCCTAAATTCTTCAAGTCCTCGCTCATATTGAGTGAGTTTGATGTAATATTCTTAACGTTTAACAAATACACAGAGTAATCTTTCAGATTATTCATTAATTCAACGTAGCTTGGCATTAAAGTTTGATTTGGTTGTCCATTTAACAAGGTCTGCATTAATTCATTATTTTGATTGATCGAGACACTAATAACGTCATTAATGTACGACTTATTGACAGTATTTGATTTAGCATCATTAATCTGATCTTGAACCTCGTTTTGTAATAGTGAAAATTGACTATTGACTGAAGTTAATGTATCATTTGGATCCAAGAATGAAATGGTCATGTTACTCATTCCATTATTTTGTACATTTTCCGATGGCAGAAACCATACAATAAAGCTAGCGCCTATAATACCGATTACTAGAATACTGGTTAAGATAATTCCTTTTTTATTAATTTTCTTACTATTATGAGTATTATTATTTTCCTTCTTGTCAGTAGTCATTGATTTTTTTTGATTATACTATAATTATTACTTTATGTTTGGTTAGATTTTTTGGGTAGAAATATAATAAATGACATACTATCTCAATAAAAGAGATAAATTTGTCATGAATCAAGAAAACAAATACGCGCTAAGAAGGATAAAGTATCAAGGAACGTATATGATCAATATTTGTGATCTCAATTTGGTGGATAAAGTCATTAACAAGGGCGACTTTGAGATAAATATATCAAAAGAATATTTTCATGATGAAGAAATTGATGAAGAGGAAGCTGCTAGTTTACTAAAATCATCGTCAATGTTAAATTTGGTTGGAAAGAATGTTGTTGCCCTGGCCCTAAGGCTAAAGCTCGCAAAAGAGAATAGTGTGAAGGTGATTGAAGATGTTCCCTTCTTGATGGTGTTTAGTTTTTTAGGTAATTATTAAGTTACGAAGCAATTGTTTATCACTGGTCCTAATACTCAAGGACTTTTACTAAATCATAAATGTCCTTTACCGTGTTTAATGGTGAATCGGAATTAATTATCGCTCTGCCTATAATTAAATAGGTAGAACCAGATTCAAGTGCCATTTTGATATCTCCTCCCTGTGTAATAATACCCGGGGAGTAAATAGGAAGGCATTCATCTCCTTTATCTCGCAATTCCTTTAAAATATCTAATCTATTTCCTCCAACTACTACACCATCTACACCTGCCGACTGGGAATTTTCATAAAATATGCGATAGACAGGCTTTAAATTTTCCGATTTGTCAATACCGGTTGGAGTTGCTAACGAGGCTCCGTACCCTTCTACTGCATCAGCATGACTCATGTATACAAGAGATATTACTCCAAAATCCAATGAATGAGCGTAATCAACTGTTGATTTAAGACTTGTTTTACCTATAAAAGGATTTACAATAACAGAATCGAATCCTAGGGACGAAAGATATTTTATGGTAACCTTATTAGTATCAAAAATATCATTTAATTTAATATCTGCTATAACCTGGAGATTGCCTTCATGAGCAATTTGTGTAATTTTCTTTAGTTCAGTTTTAGACAAGGGCAATATTACATGGAAATTTAGCTTAATAGCACAAACATAATCATGTAGTTGATCAATAACATGGCATACGTAGTCAAATAAGTTTTCTACATTGCATGTTGGGTCTATCGCCAAAACAATATTGCTGCTTTTCTTTCTTCTAATTTTGCTAATTCGGTTAGCGAAAGAGTGGTATTTATCCATATCAAAACTTAATTAGAGGGTGCATATCATGCAATTTTATGATCTTTAAATAAATATAACCGTGTTCATCGATGTGATTTGAAAAAGTAGGAGCATCTGATTTTTGCAGGCTAAATTTCATGAAATACTTTTCGATTTCTTGTTCTAATAAAACATAATAAAAATAACTCGTATCTGAAGAGTCAGTTAAGCTTAAGTGAGCTCCCAAAACGTATTCCATATTAATTACCTTGTCTGGAATGTCCAAATCATTTGATCCTGTTTTTGGGAAAAGGAACAATGGCAATGTTGATTCCTCATAAATAGTATGAAACGCAACTAATTTCGACAAACTAAATAGATCTCGTAAACCTATACCAGTGTATTTGGTTGTTGTGCTTATTTTTGCGGGTTTGAGGAATGACTGCGGTGGAACTGATAACTTAATGATAGGCGAGTACAGCGCTGAAGTATCCTTTATAGAATTAACCATCGCAGCTTCCTCACTATTATTGTTGATCTTGTATGAAAGATACTGATTTTCCCCTGACTTTATGTTATCGACGTAATAGGTAATTGAGTGTCCATTGAGTGTATCTAGCTGGGCAGCGAAGATATCTGTATTTTGATAATTATATTCATAAATAGGGATTGGAATTCTCTCCAAAGAGCAAACTAACCTAGCAAAATCATTGATGGATCTTAATTTTATATAAATTGGTGATTTTAGCAATTTGAAACGAACTTAACAACAAGGTAAAAATTATCCATATATAATTTTAATACAATAAAGTATATTAGATAGAAATGCAACGCACATCTCTCAATAACATGATCGCAGTAAATATTCTTTTGAAATTTGGAAATCATGCTAGTGAGAAATTTCCGAATATCTAGAATGAGTGTTTATTTTGAATTAATGAATGTGACTTAATTCTTAGAACCTGTATTTGCTTGATTCATAAAAATAGATAAGTTAAGTGGTAAGCGAAAATTTCAGACAGAAAGAAATGACAATAAATAACATTTAATATCGAAAAAAATCAAATCAGATTATGCTAGGTTACTCTGATGACGATATAAAAAATGCAGCAGAGATAAGGGAATGGTTAACTAAACAAATACTGGAAAAACAGGATGAAATAGAAAAAATAAAGATAACTCTCTCATTAATTGATTCTGTATTAAAACAAGGAAGTTTCAAGACTGCAGCCAATATTAATTTCTCAAAAAAAATCTCACTCAATGAACAAAACAGTGAGATGAATTCGTTGAAGAAAATCCCTAATCAAATTTCAAGAAAAACGTAGTAGTGATGAGGAACGAACTGAGCCAAGAAAACAAGTCGCTGAGGGAAACAAGGATAATAAAAAGATTAAAAGACAATACACCCGTTGCCCGATTTCATGTAACACCGGAAGAAGTATTAATTCTTCTCGAAGATCCAATTAGACTTAGCGTAGAAACTCCACCCTTTAAGTCATTTTTTATAAATAGGATATTACAAGGTATGATAAACAAGGACCTTTTGATAAGATTAATCAAGGACAATTGTCCGAAGCTGAAATAATCAGCTATGATATCATCCCGAAAATGAAAATAAGGATATCCTTAAGAAAATTCAGATTAGAAATTATAGAGATAAGGAAAGGGTCAATGAAATTTTCAATACTGCTGCATGGGTATTGACAAGAATGTTAGATAAAGTGGACAAATAATGGACAAAATAGTAGTATTGGATTTTGGATCTCAGTACAGCCATTTAATATGTAGGAGGATACGGGAATTAAATATCTACTGCGAACTAGTTCCTTACAATACTTCGGCCGAAAAAATAAAAGATCTAGAACCAAAGGGAATAATTTTTTCAGGTGGGCCTGCCAGTGTATACAGCAAAAATTCCCCTAAACCAGACTATGAAGTATTTGAATTAGGTGTTCCTATTTTGGGCATTTGTTATGGACATCAGATCATTGTTGATCACTTTGAGGGCAAGATAAAGAGAGTTTTGAACAGAGAATATGGAAATGCATTGCTAACAATAATGGACAAGACCAATTTATTTAAAGACATAGGTTCAGATGGTCTGAAATGTTGGATGAGTCATAGTGATGCCGCAGAAGTACTCCCTAAAGGATTTGAAGTGTTGGGTAAAACAGGTAATTCATTTTCAGCAGCAATAGGTAACAATGACAAAAAGATTTTTGGATTACAGTTTCATCCAGAAGTAGCTCATACTGAAAAGGGAGATAAAGTATTATTCAATTTCGCTAATGAGATTAGCAAGGCAAATCCTGAATGGGTTATGTCAAACTTTATTGAAACAAGCATTAACGATATACAAATGAAGGTTAAAAATGAAAAGGTTCTGTGCGCCGTGAGTGGAGGTATCGATTCTACCACTTGTGCCATTCTCATACATAGGGCCATCAAGGATAATTTGACTTGCGTTTTTGTAGATAATGGATTATTGAGAGAGAATGAAAGGGAAAAAGTAGAAGAGATATTCAAAGAAAAATTAAGGATACCTCTCAGAATCGTAGATGCAAGGAAGAGATTCTTGAAAGGTCTTGAAGGATTAAAAGATCCGGAACAAAAAAGAAAAAAAGTAGGAGAGGAATTTGCAAGAGTATTTACAGAATTCGCCGAAAATGAAGGACCATTTCAGTGGTTAGCCCAAGGAACTTTGTACCCGGATGTAATAGAGAGCGGAGTCTCGGGCGGTCCTGCTACAGTAATAAAAACTCATCATAACGTAGGTGGACTTCCCGAATGGCTCCATTTGAAAATTTTAGAACCATTGAGATATTTGTATAAGGACGAGGTGCGAAATGTGGCAAAAATAATGGGTGTACCCCCGGACTTGCTTAAAAGACACCCCTTTCCGGGACCAGGTTTAGCGGTGCGAATTGTCGGTGAAACTAGTCAGGAGAAGATAAATGTGGTTAGGAAGGCAAGCCACATAGTAGAAGAAGTACTCGTTGAAGACAACTTGTACGACAAAGTATGGCAAGCATTCGCTATAGTGGGAGATGATAAGGCAGTTGGAATTTTAGGGGATGAAAGGATTTTTGGACATATTGTCTCAATAAGAGTTGTTGAATCAATTGATGCGATGACAGCCGATTGGTCAAGATTGCCATACTCCACTTTAGAAAAGATTAGTTCCAAGATAACCAATGAAATCGAAAATGTGACTTGGGTAACATATGCTATATCAAGCAAGCCACCTTCCACAATTGAACCGCAATAGATAGACTGGTTACGAGAAATTTGCCAAAACGAGTATGGGAATAGAAGGATACTATGGACCAAGTATACCAAAGGTAATAAAGAAATAGACAGTTTTAAATAAGTTAGTAGTAAGGTCGTGATCTATTCTCAACGAGATAATCCTAGAGCTCAGACATCATCATCTTTAGAGTTAATCTGTTTATGCTTGTTACTAGATTTGTACCTGTTTTTTAATCTATTTTTGTTCATCCGATTAATTCGAAATATGATCAAAAAAGTCAAACCCCAGAGGATCATGCCAAAAGTAATCTGTCCTATCATCCACAGATAACCCCCAAGCAATGCCAGTCCAAAACCTGCAAAAGTTAGAATAGTTCTAGTATTCATATTATCTTATAATTATTCACCCCATAAAAAGATGAATCGTGATTAGAAGTCGTAATATGGGTTACTAAGGCGCTAGAATTTTCTAGTAGCATCCCAGTCAAATACTTGCCAATTTGCAATTTTTGTTTTTTAAATTTAAGATTTTCCACCTTTCTTTTTGAAAAAAAACCTATCTTAGAGTCAAAATCCATACCTATTAACAAGATCTCCTTAGCTAAAAACTCAATGGCAAGGGATACACTTCTATCACCATCAGTAAACCCTCCGAAATTGTAGACATTCCTCAATGGAAAATTTTGAGTTGTTCCTATAACATTACTAATGGATGGAACCTGAGTAGTGATCTTATCAAAGTTATCACCATGAGCATGGACTACCATAATTGAGCCACCAGAATCAGCCCTGAGTAGTGATTCATAATCTCCATCGAGATCCGTTACAACAAAATCTGGAATTATTCCTAAATCTAGACACATTTCAGTAGCCCCGTCGGCGGCTATTACAACCGGATTTGCTGACAGGGCAGTACTAATTTTGTCTTTGCCGCATTTGCAGATTTCAACTATGTAATTTTGTACTGTGCTTTCTTCAATGCTCGGTCCTGCTCCTATGACTAATGCTTTGCTGTTTTGTATTTTCTTGAAACATTTTGGATCCAAGAATCCATTTTGTTTCAGGCCCGACAAGTTCAGCGAATTTAGAAAATCCCTTTGAATGTGAATATTCAATAATCTAGCAATTATCAGGTAATAAGGATACCAGTTATTGAAATACAATCAATTATTCATTAACCATTGAGTAGTATATCTTGATTTCATTAAGTATTATTGGGAAAATGGTTTCAAGCCTATTCGATTTTCAAAGTGTATACGCCTTTCAACTGTTAAATAATAAGATATGTCAAAACATGGTATGAATACTAATGATATAGACAAAAATTCGGATGATGTCATAAAAAGGATATATGGTTTTAAGAATATTGCAGTAGTTGGAATGTCCCCAAATGAAGGAAAACCGTCTAACTATGTACCAAAATACTTGATCGAAAAAGGGTACAATGTCCTTCCTGTAAATCCTATTTATGGGGAGATCCTAGGGAAAAAGTCATATCCAAAAGTATCGGACATCCCGCACCAAGTTGACATAGTAGATATTTTTCGAAAATCTGAAGATGTATTACCAGTAGTTCAAGATGCAATTCTCAAGAATGGAATCAAAGTCATATGGATGCAATTGGGAATTTACAATATGGAAGCAAAAGAAATTGCAGAAGAGAAAGATATGAGCGTTATTTATAACAGGTGTATCCTAAAAGAACATCAACGATTGTTTTAGCCACATAGATCTAATATGAATATTAATCAGTAAAGTTTTGAAAACACCGAGTAACTTAATTAAATAGTAGATCATCATATTTATTGTATCATTAATGCCTAAATGGGGCCAACTTGACAATAAAGTAGATTTAAAAAAAAATGAGAATTATGACAAAATAGGTTCCTTACAAAATTTTACTAAGGTTATTGTCTTTTGTATCGACAGAGATGATGATATTGGTATTAAAGGAGGACTTGAAACTCCAATTATCGGAAAAGAATTATGTATTAATGCAGGAACAAGACTAGCGATAGAAGATCCGGAAGATTCAGATTGTAATGCAATTTTTGGAGCCGTAAAATCCTATGAAGAATTCAAAATGAAGGGATATGATGTTGAGATAGCCTTGGTTGCAGGCAAATATAATAGAGGGATTGAGGGAGATCTAAAAATAACTCAGGAGATCGACAGAGTTCTAAGTGTGTACGGAGCAGATGGGGCGGTAGTAATATCAGATGGGGAAGACGATGAAACCGCGATACCTTTGATTCAGGGTCGGATTCCAATTATATCTATCCAAAGAATCATAGTGAGACAAAGTAGAAGTGTTGAATATTCCTATGCCATCTTAGCTCGTTATATAAAAATCCTGTTTTACGATCCTAGATATTCAAAATTTTTCTTGGGACTTCCTGGTGCACTTTTAGTTATCAGCGGCCTGTCAATAATTTTTGGATTCTCTCGAGAGGCATTTGCATTAGGAATTAGTATCCTGGGTGCGGCTTTTATTCTAAGGGCCTTTGATATAGATAAATCGATAGCTAGTTTTTCAAAGCCTACTCCTTCTGGATTTATCAGATTATTTTCTTATTTTGCCGGCACAATGATAATTTTAGCGTCAATTTTAAGCGGAATATCTCACATTCCTCAGGAATTATTGGATTCGGATCAAGGAATAACATCGATCTTAACTGACAAGGTTGTGCTGAGTACTTTTGCAACTGGAACAATAACCTTGCTGTGGATAGGAATTGCAACAATATTTGCTGGGATACTGTTGAGTAATTGGTTCAAAGGTAGTATCAATATAATATATGATATTCTGCGATTGGTCGTTTTGGCATTATTATACATCCCCATGTTGCAATTAACTTCCTTAATCACAGAGCGTGGAAATCCATTCAATCTGATTTCTTCATTGTTAATCGGTTTAGCGGTTACCCTGATAGTGGCAACTTTCCTATTTCAATACTTTAGAAACCGAAAGGGTGGTGAAGCTCTAAAACATGACGACCAGTAAGATATATTAGAGCATGGATGAACGTATAAAGCATCTCTCCTAATGTCTATAATAGACAAGATTTTAAAACTACTGTATTTAACATCTAGACAAAATCTAATTTATAAAATATATGAAAAACACCTGACAAGCCAAATAAATCAATTTCCTTTCCCTCAACACATCGGAATTATTCTGGATGGTAATAGAAGATGGTCAAAAATAATGGATATCGATAAAGCAAAAGGTCATCAAATGGGCGCAGACATTGCAGAAGATTTATTGAACTGGATTTACGACCTAGGGATAAGAATAACCACAGTATATGTATTATCCAATGAAAATCTTAGTAGGGAGACGGACGAACTCGAAAATATTTACTCCTTGCTTGAGGATAAATTAATTGGTTTGTATAATGATAAGAGGATACATGAAAAGCAGATCCGAGTAAAATCGATTGGAGAATTCAACATACTTCCAAAGAGATTGCAAGATATATTGAGAAAGTTGGAAACGAGAACGGAAAAATATGAAAATATGTATTTAAACATAGCCATTGCATATGGTGGACAGAAGGAACTAATCGACGCAATTAGAAAAATAGCAATGCTGGCAAAAGAAAACAAAATTGGAATAGATGATATTGATGAAAAGGTGATCGAAGCCAATCTATATACTGCCCACCTCCCCCAAGCTGAACCAGACTTGATTTTAAGAACATCAGGGGAAAAGCGGTTGAGTGGTTTTTTGCTGTGGCAGAGCGCATATAGTGAACTCATATTTGTAGATATTTTTTGGCCAGAATTCAGAAAAATTGATTTGATGAGAGCAATTCGAACTTTTCAAAAGAGAGCTCGAAGATATGGTAAATAATTTCAGGATTTAAATTAAACCATTACCCTTTACAAAATCAATGCCTCAGCACGGAGAAATTGACAATGAGAAAAAATTAGTCTATTGTGGATATTGGATGACGTTTGAAGATTGGGAAGACATTCATAAATACAGCCCCAATGTAGATGAGTCAGAAGATGATATAAAAGAGACAGTTAAAGAAATTGTGTAATTGACTTTTCTATTTAAGACATTGGAAGCGAATAAAAGATATGTAAATTCTCAACCTTCCTGAAAAATATATTAAAACTTGTGGAAGGAAAGATTTCAGATACCTCGATCTGCAAAAGCTTTTCAATCTTCAAATGGTCGCGACTTCTTACCTTACCAACCAAAATCCTGTTCTGAAAAGTACCATTATTAGTTTGAGATTCCTCAAAGGTATAATTTGAACAAAATATAGTATTTTATGAAAAAGTGTGAAAACTATTACAAAGTATTATATATAAAAAATGTTATGAAAAGGCATAATAATTCTGAAAAAAGAGTATTTCTCCATTCGTGGCTTTGTCGAGCGCGGTAAGGTGTTAACATACAAACTCAAGTAAGGAGGCGGCTCACTATCGGCTTTATTTGAAACTCGAATTTGGTTCAAATTTACTGTGGATGAAATCTACCACTAAATACAAATAATTGAATCCGATCAAAGTTAGATTTTTAGAAATTTAAACTGTGACCTAACAGATGTATAAGATCCTTAATAATTTACTAACTGATGTTGTTTGATTATCTTAATGTTATTTCTAAATAAGAATGAACTGTCTGCATCTATCTAATATTTTGTCTGTTGTAAATAATAGGTTTTTCAGTGGAATTAATATGACTTGATTCCAGTTTAACTTTATTTGACCATATTGGACGTGATTTTATGAAAATAACTTGTTTCTTATGGTCCATTGCAATTCACGGTCAGATATAACCAAATCTACCCTTGATTTATGTCTCATCATTACCATGCCCAGATGGCATTATTTCCTTCTCGAGGATTTTTTATGAAATTGATACTTTGTATCCGGTAAATCATTAAAGTATTGCTTATCTTGATAATTCTGAAAGATACCATAGTAGGTATTCTCAAATAGAAATCATGTCTCATATAAGCGAGGACTAGGTTAAGCTTCTACGTGAACTTTACAGTCCAATTCAACATGAACACGCTTTTATAATTGTTAAATTTATTCAAGGCAATGTATGATGAAATTTCGGCCGGGGCTGTATTATATTTGATTGACGAAAATTCCGAAATAATGTATTTGATCCTCAATTATAATTATGGACATTGGGATTTTCCCAAAGGTAATATGGAATTAGGGGAAACAGAGCTAGATACAGTTTTTAGAGAAGTGTCAGAAGAAACTGGAATAATAGACCTCCAAATAATCAACGGGTTCAGACAACAAATTTCATATAAATATAGGAAAAAATCAAAATTAATAAATAAAGCCGTACTATACTATTTGGCGGAAACTAAATCAAAGAAAGTTGTCCTATCATTTGAGCATATAAATTTTGAATGGCAAACTTTTGAGAAGGCACTACAAAAAGCTCTTTCGAGAACAGCAAAAGAGTATTAAGATTGGCAAATGAATTTCTGTTAACACCAGAAAGTATGAAAAGAAGTTCGGTTAAATCCTAAAAAAGTTTTGCTTATAGTTATCAAAATCAATTAAGAATGAATTAAAAGAGCTTATTGAACTATAGGCACTTGATTTACGCATTGAAATTCATAAGGGTAAAAAGTAATAATTATAGGATATGCATTTTCAATTTCAAACGATTTATTCTTTTTCACAAAGAGGGTACATCGTTCTTTCTGTTTATCTACTACAGCTACCATTTCAGAGTAAGAGTTTCTTCTCCAGTGTTTACAGTCTATAACCAAAGCATTTTGCAAGCTAACACCTATTACATCAATTTGTCGAGTGGGATTCTTGATACGATAGTTTTTGTACACCGCATAGTTATGAAATTTCATTACTTCAGAAGCAAATAATTCGAAATCCTTCCAGTCAATTAGCTTACAGACAGTTAAGATATCTACTCCATGTTCGACTGCAGCTAATGCAATTATGATCTTATTATAGGATGAGGCATCTATTTGCTTGTCTCTAATTAAGACCCCCTTAATAGACAGAAAATCTAAAAAACCTATAGTTAAGACATTATTTTTAATTTTAATTTTGTTTATGTTTGAATTAAATTCTTTTAGAAGACTAAGGAGCGAATTAGGATTAATTTTCAAAAATGATTAAAAAAAAGAGATTGAGTTTTAGCTCACTGTTACCGTACCGACCATTGCTGGGTGTAAGGTACAATGGTATGGAAATTCTCCTGCTGCATCAAATTTATGCTCAAAAGTTTTTCCTTTGGCTGTCAGGGCTGATGGACCTTGTAAACCTGAATCAAATGCCTTCCCTACATCTGCTCCACCGGCGGTTCCAGATGTTACGGTATGAAATGCGGAATCATCGTTTGTCCACACTACTGTTTGACCAACTTTGGCTTGAATTGGATTTGGACTGTATGCTGTATCGGTCAAAGTAGATGCACCTGGTACAATTGTTGCCTGCACTTTATCTGATTGAGCAAAAACATTGTTGTTTGCGCTTGCTCCAATAACGATTACGCTAAGGATTGCAAGTAAACTTGCTGCAAGATAAATTGGTTTATTTACCATTTTTATCAATCTTAAAGTAAAATTTACGGTAATAAATATTATAAGGTAAAGATTATCAAAATAAGCATAAAATAGTCGATAAATATTTTATACAAAACGGACATAATAAATCTAAAGATGCAAAGTGAATGAATTCATAGCCATATTGCAGAGTGTTAAACGTTTTCCAATTTCAGAGTCCGAAAAAAGAGTCTTATATAATATAATTAACAATACACAAAGGGATTCGAGAAATAAAATAAAGATGTTAAAAAAATTGATGGGTTTTATCAGTAAAAGAAAGGATGATAATTTTTCAACAGTGTCTATCGAAACAAACAGTTTGCTTGAAAAAGGCATAATCCATTCTATTAATAAGACCATAAATTCGAACCCGGTGGTTAACATTAGCCAAAAGCAGACTAATGAGGAATACAGATTAACCAGTATTGGCCTCATTCACATCTTTAACGATAGATATACTTATTCGCCTGACTTTCTACTCAAATATCACAATGACATTTTTTTGCAAGAAGTATTATTCAACCTCTTTCACAGTAGTACAATTAAGGCTGCTACAGCCAAATTTTTTAACATAATTACAGATTATTTGACAACAACATCTAACTATTTAATAAACTTGTCACTCGAGATTGACAAACCCTTGAGTGAAGAAACAAAAAACGAAATTGAGCACAAAATAAAGATCTTTTCTTTGATTTTAGGCTTTAAGATAATTATTCTATTTAATGAAAATAATATCATATCATCAAATCTTGAAACAAATAGTGATAAGGTAATTTTTGCCATTCACGAGGTAGAAACCCTTATGAAAAAGAATTTATCCAAGGATTCAAAATTTCTAATTTTATTGTCAGCCGTCTCGAACGAATTCACTTCTGGTTATGATGATATAATTGGTTTCTCGCGTAAAGATAATAAACACAGGTAAGAGTAATATTTTTTATTTATTCTATGCATTACATCCACGAGAAGGATTAAAAATCATGCAATGAGGATGTAATTTCAAAAACAAAAAATAATAAGTATCCTATACGTCAATTTACTATCGTAATGTCAAAAACATGTCTAAGATGTAATAAATCATTTAATGAAAGTGATGTTGAAGATGAAATTTCACAGAAATACCCATCTTGTCCTGAATGTTGGAAAGAATGGACAACTTATGCAGTCATGGTCATGAATGAGATGAGATTAGATATGTCCTTGCCCGAACATAGAAAAGCCTTAAGAAAATATGAGAAAGGATTTTTTGATAAAACAATAGGGGAAATAGAAAAAAAACCGGAGAATAAATAATCATACCAAAGGCGTAATTATTCATACATCGTCTCCAGCAGTGTATGTGGGATTACATTTAGAATCAATTTAGGATTGGGGGTATTAATGATCGATTCAAAAAAACAGTCAAGTAGTTTTGTTTTCTTGTAGGTTGGAAAACTAGTCAATCTATCTGTCATAGATATCACAAGATCGTGGCTAAAAGTTTTGATTAGAGATGGATTTAAAGAAATTTCAATCAAGTAAGAATAGAATATGGCACTAATTTCATCACTTTTCATTTCTGTCAAAGAATTCAACCAAGAATCGAATATATTCAATAAAGCCTGGTTTTCAATTTTCCCATAATTAGCAAAAACATTTTGAATAATTTCTCTTTTTTCTGCTTTATCGAAAGATAAGAATTCGTTCAGTCGACTTTTTAATTATAGGAGATCTTAGACCAGTAGGCAAATTTGACAAAATTATTAGAATGTTTTCTACAAATGATGATGCAGGATTCTCATTGTCCACATGAGTCTGAAAAAATCAACAATATTTTTTTCTTTCCAATTCGCATACCTTGAGTTCAACAGTACAAAAAAAATCACATTAACAAGCATTGTGGATCAGCAATTTTCGCTCACATTTAGGTAGATCTTTGTAATCCATCACACTTAGAGTGAACACTAGAACTACTAGGATTAAATATTCTATGTTTTTTAATAATATACCGTATGCCTTGTATTGTCACTGTAGGTGGATTTTATGGAGATGAAGGGAAGGGGAAGATTGTTGCATATCTTTCTATTAAGGATAATTTTGACATAGCAGCCAGAGGGGGTGCGGGCCCTAATGCAGGTCATACTTTTGTTCAAAACAATAAAGAGTTCAAAGTTAGAATGTTACCTAGTGCGGTATTAAACAAGGATACCAGGTTATTAATTGGTGCAGGTGTCCTCATAGAACCAAACATATTATTGAAAGAAATAGAGACATTCGGGACTACCGATAGGACTTTTGTGGATTTTCAATGTGGTATTATAGAAAAAATTCATCAGGATAAGGATAAAAATAGTGATCATCTTAAGAAATTGATCGGTACTACTGGGACTGGGACTGGCCCCGCGAATGCAGACCGGGCATTGAGAAGTCTAAAACTTGCAAAGGATTTTCCAGAAATTGCCTTATTTTTGGAAGATGTTAGTAATTCCATTAACCATTCAATAGACAACAAGGAAAAGGTGTTAATTGAGGGGACTCAGGGTACTTTTTTGTCACTATTTCATGGGACGTACCCTTTTGTAACGTCAAAAGATGTTTCAGCTTCGGCCATTTGCTCTGATGTAGGTGTGGGCCCAAAAAAAATAGATGAAGTTTTAATTGTTTTTAAGTCATATGTTACCAGAGTTGGAGAAGGACCATTAGAATCAGAAATAAGTAGTGAGCAAGCAAAGGAGAGAAATTGGTTAGAATTCGGAAGCGTAACTGGAAGACAAAGAAGGTCCGCTCCATTTGATTTCGACCTAGCAAAAAAAGCAATTCGAATTAATAGTGCAACACAAGTGGCATTGACAAAATTAGACATTGTTTTCCCAGAATCTAAAGGTATTACAGATTTTTCTAAATTATCTTCCAAAGCAAAAGAATTTGTGAGTAATATTGAATCAGAGACAGGATTACCAGTAACCATTATTGGGACGGGAGCAGAGATAACGGATACAATAGATAGAAGAAATAACAAATAATCCTCTAGGACCCAAGCTATCAATTTTGTTGTCATAATCTTCAGATGGCAAGAAAAATAAAACACTCTTAGTTTTGGCCCATCCACAGTTTTGTGAAGCTCATACTCAAGTAGATATGGAAAGAAACCATATTATGTAGTCTTGTTAAAAAGATCCCGTTTTAAGAACCATCCTTTTGATAGAGACGACTTTGATTATACGAATACGAGTGAAATTCTATAGTAAAAATTAAGAGGTCGGGTTTAGGTTTAAATACGTTAAAACCCCTTTTGGATGGTTAGCTTTTAGTTAAATAATAGACCAGTAATGCACATGGCTGCACCACGGTCAGTGCAAATATCTAAACCAGTTCTTTATTGCTTTCAGTATAGAAACTCCGCGGAACGTACTATAGTTTACAAATGCCCCGGTGTTGCTCTAACCGTGAAATCGGGCAAATACCTAAAAGATTAGTGGTAAATATATTAAGATTCTACGTAACAAAAGAGATGCACTGAAGACTCTTGATCACTAATCAATTTAGCACTAGTTTATGCAAAATATGAAATACGCTTATCAGAAGAATCATAAATAAAAAGAGTTTGAAAAATCTTAAATTACGTCTACATCGTGTGGATGGCTCTCTTTATAACCTGCTAGAGTAATCTTTATGAATTCTGCGTTTTCCTGCATTTCGCCGATTGTATTGGCACCACAATAACTTAGCCCGGATCTAACCCCACCCACAAGTTGTCTTATAATTTCAATTACGCTGCCTTTATACGGCACCATAGCTTCTACTCCTTCTGGGACATAGTCGTTTAAATCCTCATTATCAGAACTGGAGTCAGGGTTTTCCCTATATCTTCGACCCAAAGCAGCATAAAAAGATGCCATGCCGCGATACATTTTATATTTTTTACCATTTTTCACTAAGGTCTTGCCAGGGCTTTCATCAGTTCCTCCAAACATACTACCTATCATGACTGATGACGAACCAGCAGCTAAGGCCTTGGTCATATCGCCTGAAGTTCTAGTTCCACCATCCGAAATAATTGGGATATCATATTTCTTTCCCATCTTAACACTATCAATAATGGCTGTTAATTGGGGAACCCCGGAACCAGTAACAATCCTGGTGATACAAATTGAACCTGACCCAACACCTACCTTAACTGCATCAACTCCTGCTTTTATTAGATCTTCGGTTCCCCTTCCAGTTGCAATATTTCCAGCTATAAGCTCACAAGAAGGAAACGCTTTCTTGATCATTTTTACAGTATTTATAGCGTTGTCACTGTGCCCATGTGCTATATCTACAACAATTACGTCTGCTCCATTGTTTAATAACGATTCAGCTCTTTCGAGGTAATCACCCTTTACTCCTACCGCGGCGCCAACAAGCAGCCTTCCTTTCTTATCTTTCGAAGCATTTGGATATTCTTCCATTTTCAATATATCTTTACCAGTAATTAGTCCGCTAATCTCGCCGTTTTCATTAATAACGGGCAATTTCTCAATTTTATTCCTATGAAGAATTTCTTTTGCTTGATCTATAGTAGTACCAACTTTAGCAGAAACTACATCTTTAGTCATCAGATCGGAGACAAGTACATTTAAGTTTCTTTCAAAAACAGTATCTCTGCGTGTCAGTATTCCACAGAGTTTATTATTGGAATCTTTTACTAACAATCCGGAAATCCCATTTTCTGACATTAAAGAGTTAGCTTCCTTTATAGTACTACTAGGATCAATAGTATAAGGTTGCTCAATGACAACAGATTCGCTCCGCTTTACCTTTAAAACTTGTTCGACTTGATCTTGGATAGTCATGAATCTATGTATTATTCCAATTCCCCCTTCTCTTGCTAATGCAATTGCCATTCTTGATTCGGTCACCGAATCCATGTTGGCACTTATAATCGGGACATTAAGACTAACATTTGAAGAAAGTCTTGTTTTTAGACTGGTTTGTGATCGAGACACGATAGGTGATTTCTTAGGCACCAAGAGAACGTCATCAAAGGTGAGGCCTTCTTTGAAGTACAATATTACCTTAATCCATATCATGTCCTAGGATTATAAGCGTTTTCTTTTTTGTTTGAAATGGGTAAAGTGATAGCTTATTTGAATAAATTGTGTCTATGAAGTATGTAACTTTGTTTTTATTTTAGATAGAACATAAAACTGTAAGTAGGTACTAAGGTACCTATAATGTAAAAATTATTGTGTCGAATTCAAAGTAGAGTTATGTGTTAATTGCGCTGATTCAGCTGTTGAACCCAACGGGATTTCTATGAACGGAATAGCGCCAACGTCACTCCCGCCACCTGCACCGCCGCTACTTCCAGTTACCAATGGCAGTTTTCCATCCCATCTTTGAGTCTTTAACCAATCTAAGTATGTACTGCTATTTTGAAGCTGAACATCAATAATCTTTATGGCTTCGGATTCACCTTGTGCTTTTAATATATTTGCTTGTCGGAGACCTTCTGCATTCGCTATATTTGCCTTCTGTTCACCTAATGCCCTAGCTTCTGTTTGTTGGGCTTCGATTTGTATTCTTCGAAGTTCATTTTGAGCTTGGAGCGCACGCTGTTCGGCCTGGACCTTAGCTTCCACTGCTTGAACGAATTGATCTGAAAATTGGAAGTCAGTGATAGATATCGTGTCCATAATGATATTGTAAGGAGTTAACCTAGCCTCTATTTGTTCCTCTATTTCAGATTTAACTTGATCTCTTTTAGTAATCAATTCTTCTGCATTATATCTAGCAGTTACTTGCTTAACAGACTCCTGAATTGTTGGAACTATAACCCTGTTAGAATAATCAAGACCTATCTCCTTATACAAAATTGGAACAGTGTCTGGGTTGATTCGATAGTTCAACGCGACTTCTGTCGCCACATTTTGAAGGTCTTTTGAAGCTGATGTGGTACTCTCAACAATTTTTTGGGTTCGAACTTCCATTGGCACTATTGAATCCCTGAACGGTAATACAAAATGCAATCCTTCGCTCAAAGATACCGAGGTATCAACTGCACCAAATTTTAGTAATACACCACGGTTACCAGCCTCAACAATCTTCAAACTAGAGGTCAGTACAACAAAAATAATAATAATAGCAATTATTGCAGGTATAGCTATTTTTAATGGACTAGAAAAACCAAATCCACCTCCACCGCCAACATCTTCCAGTGGTTCCCCATCTGGTGTAATTCGCCTATTTCGCTTAGATTTAAAAAAATCTACCATGTTTGTATTAATTTACGAATATACGTGATTTAAATATTTATAAATATTAATTCTACTAACTATAGTTTACCAAAGTGTTCGAGGAATTCTTTGGAAAAGTTAGCAGTCTCTGACAAATTTGAATCTTCTTTCATATTAGCATTTTTTATCCAAACTATATTTCCATCCAAATCTACTAAGATCTGCTTAGATCGTTCGAGATATCTTAAAATGGCATTAATTTTGTCCAATGATAGAGTAGGGGACAGCAGCTTCCTCAAATCTCTAAGCTTGGGAAAAGGCTTTACATTCTTTATAGTATCGATAAAATAATCTACTTCAGCATCAGTATACACATTTAGGGCATCCAATCTTCTTTTCTTGTTGACTTTTTTTTTCTTAATATTTGAATTTTAGATCCAGATTCATAAAAATTTTTTGTTGATATCTAATAGAAATTTAGCGTAAGGAATATGGATAAAACATACATAATAATTTAGTTTATTGACAAACAATTTGAATTCAAGAATTTATGAAAGAATTACTTAATACGCATATCAACCCAAGACACTGTCTGTCGGAGATTGCACTAGCAAAAAGGAAAATGAAAATAGAGAGAATAGACCCAACCTTATTCGGAAAGCCCATAATAAGAAGAAGGAGGATGAAATACGAACGAACAGAAGGGAAGATTACTTGGAAGTGATTCATGAATTAATCCAGTAGAAAGGATATACAACTACAGCAGATATTTCAAATCATCTAAATGTAAGGTCGCCAACCTGATTAAGAGATTGGATGGAAATCACATCTTATTTACGAAAAATACAGAGGCCTGAACCCTACCGGGATAGGAATCAACATAGCACAAAGTATACGAGAAAAACACATTTTATTTGTTGAATGTTTAAGGATGATAGGAGTAGAATAGGATGTTGCTCATCTGGATGCGGAAGGGATAGAACATCACTTATATCCACAAATGACAAATAGTTTGGAGAAGCTAATACCAGTTCTAAAAAAAATTAAACCTATCATCATCAATGAATTCGGGTATTGTGTATTTATAGACAAATTGGTGCTGCGATTTGCTATGGGAATGGAAGGTCTATATCTATTTTTAAGTATGAAATATCTACAATTCCTTTATTAACGGAAGGCGAAATTTCACTCGACTTTTTGACACCATCACCATTACACAGGTTTAAGAAATCGCAGTTATTATGAAAAGTTTGATTAATGTCATACTTATTAATGTAATAATCCGATGCCACTGGAGATTCGGAGTATGTGAAGTTCAAGAATGAGCCATTTAAGGTCAAGATTAAGAGTAAGGACGATATACTTATGACTAAAAGTGTAACTTTCCTAAATAAGATCATCTTAACTCGTAATTTATTTCTAAATAAATTATAATTGCATTTCTTCATATAGTGTAGTTATTTTAATTCTAATGGATATACTAGAAAAAATGATATGCGAATTAACAAGGTAGTATGAATTAAACTATTATCAGAATATATCTATCCCGAAAAAAGAACCTGATTTCATTTACTAGTAGTTAATTCGATTAGTATATCATGAATTCTAAGAATTGAATCGATATGAATCTAAACAGACCAGAGTTAGGTGTACAGTATTTATCAAGGACGTTATTATCTATTTCTCAGCCCCAGACAAATCATTTTTTTGGGATTCACTACTATTATCAATCTAATTCCCAGTATCCATAATCATTGAACTCTCTAGGAGTTGCTTTTGGCAAACTCTTTATCAATAGTATTATCTAGCGTTCAATTCGAACTAAAAATTCTTAACTGCTTTTGTTTGTATTCATTGCAACCTAACATAAAATCCAAGTAATAAATTCAAAATAGATTAAAAAACCAACCAACAAAGAAATCTGATAAGAATAATAACCACATCTAAGTATTTAAAAAATATTTTAAAACTGGAACTACCGGCAATCAGGTCGATAAATCAACATCAATATTACTATAATTAGGAAAGATTAAATGTTTGTAACGAAACAATAGTATGGATTAGGATAAGGAGTACAGAGTGGTCTCTATCTCAGATTGGAAAAAATGGATCATATATAATTTAATTGGAGAAGGAGGTCACAACGTTCTATTTGAAGATCAGATTAGAAAACTTTCTGGTAGACACTTTGATGAGAATTTGATTTTTGCATTAAATAGTCTTGTGGATAGTGGCTTGCTTCTTAAATTGGAAACAAATAGAAAGAAAATTTATTGTTAACTATGAAAAACTGTTTGATGCACAAAAAGATTTTAAACGATAATCGAAATTGGAGATTAAACAAAATTTCTGGAATTGAAGCCGAGGAAGGGAAATATGTTTCAAATAATATAAATCAATTTTATGCAGAGCCAGAAGGATATAGTTTTTGGTTCAATCTAGAAGAAAGTCCTCGGAAAAAACGGAGTATATATAATATTTATCATCGAAAAACGGATGATCTTGAATTTGCAGCTCAAATAATAACGCAAAAAAACTCCAAAATACTATATTTGGGATCCCTTCGACAAAATCGATCTATCATTTCAAGACTTTGGAAGGCTTGTCTTGATTTATCAGATGAAAAGATAAGAAGCGATGGTGGGTTTATTTTGCAGGATTTACAAGATAAAGAAAGAAAAGCTTGCGGCAATAATAGACAGCGTGGGAAAATAGCCCTAGTAATATTTAGAAAATTAGAATATGTAGAAGAGCATGGTAAGAAGGGTAATTCGATAATATTTAGAATCACAGGGAGACATCCTCCTTTTTCCACATTGGACGATATCATTTCAGCTTGAGATACCTAATACTTCAAAAAGTCTCAAAGACTTGTTGATTTAAAAGCGTAAGCCTATTATTAAATACCAAACTATTTTTATATATGGAAATTCTGGAGGAGAAGATACTTGCCAAACAGATATTCAAAAAATATTCACTAAACCCTAGAAATTGGAATTTCATTATATCCACGAATTCGATCCGCGATGGATTTTTTGATGCAACAGTGACAAACTCTGATGAATCTTGGCAGTTAAAAATTGATTCCATCTATAAACCCTCCCCGATCATAACGGGTACAAGATTGGATATTGATCCTATCAAGATGAAGAAAACATTTGATGAAGATATTATACCATTTGGATATAGAAAAATAGATCCACCAGTCTTTATGAACATGTTTAGGAAAATTTCGGAAGAACATGATGTGTTGTCCAAAAAAAATACAGATTATATTAATAAAGAATTGAATTTTATGTTGAATTCCATGGAACCAACTGTGCCAACTAAGGGTACGGATTATCTTTATGGACCTTTCCTATATACTAGTAAAAACCTTATTGGAAAGAGCAAGTATCACGATATCGTATCAGACAAATTGACTTCAAATATAAAAAAGAAAATAAAAGAGAGATATCCAGGATATGGATAAAATGAATTGAACGGGAAGATAGATATCTTAAAACTTGAAAGCAACGTATTAAAGAATAATCCTTTAAAGGATCCTTATGAAAGAGACATACTAGTTTATACTCCGAAAAATTATTCTGCAAGTATATCTTCAGGGTATCCAACTATTATTTTATTACCCTCTTTTGGAAATGATAATTATTCCACAATTAACTGGAATCCTTTTTCTATGCCTATTAACGAGAGATTGGAAAAATTGAACCTGGATCAAAAATGTGGTGAAATGATCATTGTAATTGTAAATTGCTTTAACAGATTAGGAGGAAGTCAATATATTAACTCGGTGGCTGTGGGCAGGTATGAAGATTACATTATAGAAGAAATTATCCCTTTAATAGACTTAAAATATAACGTTTCAAAAAGAGCTGTTCTTGGGAAATCATCGGGCGGGTATGGAGCTCTTTCTTTAGGCATGCGAAATCCAAAAATCTTTAGTGCCATAGCAGCACATTCATTTGATTCAGCGTTTGAATACTGTTACCTACCAGATTTTCCGATCGCAATCGATATGTTAAGAAAGTACAAGAGTCCTAAAAGATGGCTTGTTGACTTTTGGAAAAGGGCGAGTAAACATGATAAGAAAGATTTTACGACATTAAGTATTATGTCAATGGCCGCACATTATTCACCAAACTTAAATAGTCCAGAACTAAACACAGATTTACCATTTGATATTGAATCAGGAGAATTCAAAGAGACTGTATGGAAATTATGGAAAGATTTCGACCCAATCAATAAGGTAAATGAATTTTCAGAGAATCTAAAAAAAATGAAACTTTTGTATTTTGATTGTGGAACTAAAGATGAATTTAATCTAACCATAGGATCAAGAATATTCAGTAAAAGATGCAGAGGTCGAGGTATTAATCACGAATATGAGGAATTTGAAGGGGGCAGTTTTAATACAGGCTATAGGTATGATACGTCTTTACAAAGAATATGGAATGCTATTGGATGAATATTGGGATCGATATGATCAGAAAGGAACATGCTCTATCCTGGTTAGTTAAATTTGACATGAGGTTTGTTGATAAGCATACTAAAAGTAGTAACACTTTATACAATCAACTTATAGATCCGTTCATAGGATGAAAGTGCAAAATATCAATCTCTCAGTCTAATTATAAAGATAAGGATAGAAATTATTTTTTTAAAATGTCAGGGCAACTGACAATTAATAAAACATCTTGTTCCTGGTGAATGAACATGCGAGGCTTTGATAAGGATTTTCAAGATTATTGTATAATTGTAAGCCAATTACGCTTTTCATGGTTCTTACCTCTCACTATATTTTCAAAATGCTGCTGAATTTCTCTTGTAATTGGTCCAATACCCCCATCGCCTATAACCCTGTGATCAATGAATCCAACCGGAACAATTTCTGATGCAGTTCCAGTCAAAAATATTTCATCAAAGTAATAAAGTTCGTCCCTAGAAATGTTATCATAACAAATGTTGATACCATGCTGTTTGGCAATTTCAATAACTGTATCTCTGGTTATTCCTTCAAGGGCTCCTGTTGAAATTGGTGGGGTGTACAATATCCCCCCTTTTACAAAGAAGATATTTTCCGCACTTGCTTCTACGACAAAACCATTAGAATTTAGCATTATCGCTTCATCGAATCCAGATTTCAAAGCTTCCATTCTTGCCAATGCAGAATTAGCATAATTTGCCACTCCTTTTGCATGAGTGGGCATTGATCTTATTCCTACCTTCTCCCAAGAAGATACCATGATGTGAATACCTTGCTCCATATCTTCTTTTTTAATATGTTCAGTCCATTTCCATGCAGATATTGCTATAGATACCTTGTTGGGTAAAGGGTTGACGCCCAATTTCCCATAGCCATAAAACGCAATTATCCTGATATAACATTCGTCCAATCTATTAGCCCTAACTACCTTTACTGTAGCTTTTTTGAGTTCATCGAATGAATATTCAAACTTCATAAAGTAGGCTTTTCCGCTATTAAACAATCTTCTTATATGATCGTCTAGTCGAAATATGGTAATTCCTTCAGCGGTTTTATATGAACGAATTCCCTCAAATACACCGGTTCCATAGTGTAATCCATGAGTTAATACATGCACCTTAGCTTCAGCATAATCAATTAAATTTCCATCAATCCAAATTTTATCACTTTCTATCATAAACAGTACACCAGAATAGTGTAACTAATTTATTATCGAGCCTTTTGAGTGTATTGATCTAATAACTTCTTCAACATTTCGATCTTCTACTAAAATGAGAATTCTTGATGTCTCTTCCTGTGCATCTATAACTAGTATGTTAATGTCTTGCTGACTAACAATACTACTGGTATCAGAAACGATTTTAGGAATTTTCCACATGGAATCTCCAATAAGAGTAACTACTCCTCTACCATATACCATTTCAGCCTTCGGGTAGAACGAACGAAATATTTTTTCATGTCTTTTTACATAGTCCCCATCCAAAAATAGGAACCTTGTCATTTCCAAATTGTCCTTTTTATATGGAGATAATTTAATAAAATCATGATATTGTCTTTGCTTCTCAAATAGTGCGGCAATGTGAGATGCTGCTATGGATTCCATTCTAACGATAGCACAGTTTTTTTTACCAGTAACAATCTTGATCTTGGCTTCCGTTTCGAGTTCATCGTCTGACAACCGTTTTAATATTTGTGTATAATTTGAAGGATTTGAAATATTAGTAACTAAGATGATCAAATTTAGGTCATGATCGTCTATATCTTTAATAGCGATTGGATCCAAAATTTTCATGCCAAACATGCCCGCAAGTTTAGCTTCGTTATAAGAAAGAGTCTTCACGTTGTGAAGATTATTAGAAACGATTTTAGGGTCAGCACTTAATACGGAATTGTCTTTTTCAAAATCAAGAATGACGTTAAACTGTGATGATAATAAGATCCCTAAATCCGCAGCAGATCTATCTGATCCCCCCCTTTCATAAGTAGTTTCCAGGCCATCTACTGTTTTTCCGATAAAACCACCTATGCACAAAACTTCATTCTCTTTAACTAACCTAATTAGTGAATCTATCTGATTTTTAGATTCGTCTAACAAGAAACTAGCTGCTTCGAAATTATCATCAGTAACTATTGGCCATTCATTCACGTGCACACTAGAGGATTTAATACCGTTACTTTTTAAGATATAATCCATTAAAACAGAAATCACTATTTCTCCACTATATGCAAGGATTCGCGAGCGACTAACGTCAACAAATCGACGATTTTCTGCCACTTGCTTGAGCGATATCAAAACAGTCTTGTTAAATTTCTCTAACTCGGATTCAAAACTTAGTCTGTCTGCCTTTGATAAGTATTTATTTGAAATCTCCAAATAGACGGTTTTTAGGACATCGATGTCTACCGGATTTGATGAAGCATAATTTTTTGAAATCCGGATGGCAACATCGGTCATAGACATATTCTTCCCTTCATAATTCGTAAGAGGAGCAGAAAACACGCAAATGATCTTTGATTTTTTCCTTAATTCTCTTATTCTGTCAATTATGATTGGGATCTTTACGCCATTTACTCCTAACGCTGATCCGCCGAATTTTGCAATTACTAATGGCTCCAATACAAAAATTAATACAATATCCTGTTATTATTTATTCAGATATCCGGCAATAAGCTTGGCAGCCTCGGCAACTCCATTTGGCATCCTTTTTTCATTTTCTAAACGAAAGCCTGAAAGCTTTCCTTCCATAATTGTATCTAGCTTATTAATGTCTTCATATGAAAACCCCAATTCTCTGGCCCTATCCTCTTGTTCAAAATGATTCTTAATTGGAATAAAAATGCCAGGGGTGCCGTATACTAAGCTCTCATCAATTGTAGATTTTCCTGCTAATGATATAACCAAGTCTGCTGCGTACACATATTCATGGATATTGTTTACAAAACCTATATTTCTATAGGATTTATCCCTCTTATCATTAAGTGAAATATTAGATGTAAAAGATACTACCAAATCACAATCATGTCGTTTACGTATTCTAGTAAAAGATTCTAGCGTCTTTTTTGTTAAATAATCACCAGCTGACGTGCCCCCGGTAGTTACCAAGATTGTAAATTTATTAAACGAGAGCCTTTTTCGCAACTCATCTCGGCTCGCTTTTATCTCTCTAACTATTGGACCCACATAAAATAGATTATCGCGATTATCCCCACATTCAGGAATGATAACACAATCACTAGACTTTATCAAATTGCACATAGAATTGTTGAGATATTTTTCGATACCAGATAATATCCCATTTCTTGTAAAATGAGTCCTAAGTATATCTGTAATGAGGATTCTTGGAATATTGAGATCCTTTCCGACAGACAGCGAAGCAAAATCCTCATCAGTAATGATTAAAGGATAGGTATCCCGTTTAATGCCACTGGTGGATATCCATTTCTTCGCTTTTCTTTTGGATTTTCTGAAATATGACACATATTTTAGCAACCATAAAAAACTGTTGTTTAACCTCCCCTCATCTATTGAAAATTCTGGTGGAAAGTAAAGATTATGGGCGTTGACCTTTGATTCTTCAGAAGAATCATTCTCATTGCATATGAAATCAAAAGCTTTTGAACCAGTAATAAAGCTGAAATCATGATAATTAAATGACTTGGCAATTTCCTTTACAATGGCAATATCACGTGTTATATGTCCAAGACCAATAGGGCTTGAAAAAAATAATGTCACGTAAATTAATCCAGTATTATTAATGTAGAAACAATGAAATCAATCTGAATAGTTTCAATTTAAAGCTATTTTACAAACATAAGTTTCTTAAGAGTTTATGTTAAACAATCATTTGTAGATCTAGGCAAAGGAATTATGGGTAATTTTTTGTCAAGCAATTGATATATTTTGTAAAATTCACTGTTTGATATAAATTTCATAAATGAGTGTTTTGAAGAAGATCCAAATAGTAGATTCCGCGATTCTAAGGACAACCTTCCATTTTTTGAATGTAGTAACCAGATTCTTTGATGTCTTTTGCTACAACTGGTGGAGCCGCTTGAATATGACAGAATTGACACTCCTCTTGTGTCATTTTCTGCCCTCCTTGATCAACACTACTAAGATACTCCTTTCCGTATTCGATTGCTTTTTCGTGGGGAGTATTTGCTTCTACAATTACATCAAAATGCATTATTCTTCCATCTTTTTTTGTAACATATGTATCATATACTGCACATTCCATATACCTTTTTTTGGACAGACATCATATTTAATTTATTACATCGTTATCTAATACGAAATTAAGATTTTGGTACTGTATAGGTTCAAAATTTGATATGATACACGAAAACTGGATAACTGGCTTTACATATCAACTACGTAGAACCAACCACCATCAGAAGGCAAATGAAAATGTATACAGAAAATCGTTTGATTACGCGCATGGAGTAATAGTGGCACCTACTTAGGGAATTCTTAAGGTATAAATCAATGGTTCTTTATGGTGGTTTTGAACATCTTGGAAATGACCATAGTTGACCCCTGCACAAGGCGTTGTGTATGGTACACTAGAATTAAGTAAGGCAGAAACTACTTCATCAGAAGTGGCATTAGGTTTAATACTTTTATACAAAGCGGCTTGTCCTGCAACAACAGGGGCTGCCATACTTGTACCACTGTCAAATGCATATCCTTGTTCCTTGTAGGTCGAGAATATATTCACACCCGGTGCTGCAAGATCAATACTATTTCCATAATTACTGAAACTAGCAGCATAATCGTCAGGACCTCCTATAGTACTATTACCCCTACCTCCACATTCTCCGTCACTATCAGATATCGCAGAAACTGCTATTACTCCAGGGATTCTTGCTGGAGAAGTCAATGACGTGTTAATATTACTGTTTCCAGCGGCTACTACATATATCAATCCCTTTGCGAGAGATTCATTAATAGCCTTATCCAATTTGTTTGATGGCGGATTCTCAATGCTTAGATTTACTATGTCTATTTCGTCAGCATGATCATTAACGTACTGTATACCCTTTATTTGAGACGATAGAGGACAGTTGCCATTAACATCACATACCTTTATTGCCCAGAGCTTTGCTCCGGGTGCGACCCCTAGAATACCTATGGAATTATCTTTTGCAGCAGCTATTCCAGCAATATGAGATCCATGACCCAAGTCATCATCCCCTGTTAGTGCGCCTTCTACGAAAGATACATTCCTGTAGACATTCAGATCGGGATGGTCAAGACTTATTCCTGTATCCAAGATTGCGATATCAACATTAGAAAAATCCAGTTCTCCGGATTGCTTGGAAAAAGCATTGTCCAATTTTTCCCTTGTGATATTGAGCACATTTGCATTGATCCTTTCAAGGCTATCGGGTATGGTTTGATTATGGTATCTAACTGAAGTGATCTTTCCGTTTAAATCCTGATTAATTGCAAAAATCCTTGGATCGTTACTAAGTTTGTTCATAAAATCCCTCTCATTAAGTTGTCCACTATTATTCATATCAATAACAAAACCAGGGGGATTCTCAAAAACAAATTTTATTTCACCATTTTGGATATAATCTAGCGACACTAGTCCCGCATTTGTGGTAACACTTTCATTCAACCATACAATAAACTGTGAAGGTATAGGTTCATACATCAGATTTGGAACGAATGTTCTGTCAAATACGTATATCGTAGGGAAGGAAAAGTTTTCATTTAAGGAAATATCAAATGTCTTGGTATTGTTAACATTGTACTGATCTAGGATTTCTACGGTATACCAAGCATAATCTAGTCCATTTAAGGTTATCACCGAGTTATCAGAATCACAATCAAAAAAATCATTATTCACAAAATATAGCGAATCTTCAGTTGTATATGGATTAGGAGATATCTTATATACTTGCGAAAAATCTTCATCGGTAATAATTGTTAATGATCCTCCTGCAAAAATATCTGTTGGATTAGGTCCGCAATCCTTCACTGTTGTTTGAAACTCTTGTCGAATAGGAGTTTCAGGTGGGGTATCAGGAGTTTCAGGTGGGGTATCAGGAGTTTCAGGTGGGGTATCAGGAGTTTCAGGTGGGGTATCAGGAGTTTCAGGT
>JARFXS010000030.1 GCA_029194465.1 Candidatus Nitrosocosmicus sp. | reverse complement strand
AATTAGAGGTTAGCAAAAGTCAGATAAATATTAAAACAAAAAAGGAGAAAAAAATTAGTTAATTTGTTTTTTTAGCTATTGTTGTCTTCTTTCGTTAATACCAGAGCCTCCTTCTTCGTTATCAGAGCCTCTTCTTTCAAGCTTGAGCCCTTATCAGAGCGCCTCCGTTCTTCGTTATCAGAGCCTCCGTTTCCATTGTCAGAGGTTTCACCATCAGAGGTTTCCATTGTCAGAGGTTTCACCATCAGAGTTTGATCACTGCAGGCTTCACCAGTAGTTGTTTCAGGCTTTCCACATCCGAAGCACTGCTGCTGCTGCTGTAGTAGCATTATCGCTGCCAGCCAATGTTGTATTTTTTGTTGTAAATACCAATGGTGGTCCTACCTGAACTTCACCTAATTTCCTTGCAAAAGCAGTTGTCATTTGATCCAAAATCGATGCTGTGGCAAACACCGCGCCTATGCTTAACAAGGAATAAATTTAATTTATTCATATGCTGTAAAGTTAAATTTATTTATATAAATACTCGATTATATAAATACTGATCAAATTATGCTCATTAAAATAAATTTAATTTATTCATATGCATGTAATTTTTACAGCCTATGCTCATAATAAGGAATAAATTTAATTTATTCATATGCATGTAAAGTTAAATTTACTATTATATAAATACTCGATCAAAATAATATTAAATTTATACAAATTAATTTTATAGAACTTTTTTACCCATATATGCATTTTCAAATTGCTTAATGTATATGAGGTTACGCTGGTAGAACTCAATATCTAGTAAATATAATCAATTATAGCCTTATTTGCAGTTATTAGTAGATTAGATTAGACAAAATACTAAAGATAAACAATAATGTCAAAAAATTTTACGCAGAATTTGCAAATCAATAATATTCCTAATTGACCGACAAGTTAGGACCTTTGAATCCTATTGAAAGAAATTTGGGTCAAACGGAACATTCTTACAATTTTAGATCATTTATTATTAAAAACACAATAATCAGTCACTGGAACAATATTTGATCCAAAAAATCAAAAATTCTCATTAATTTGACAATAATTTGTCTCTTGACTTCTCACGATGTTTAAACAAAAAAGTTGGTATCTATCTTCAAGTTTATCATGATCTCTTTTGTTCTCATGTTCTTAACGTTTTGCCTAAACTCCACAAATAGTAGCATTTTAGATTTCATGTAGGTCAAATTTGTCATTATTTTTGACCCATACTCACAATGATCTGCTGATTGCTACAAGACTTGAAAATTAAGTTTGACATTAATAACGATTGATAAACGACATGATGTAATATCCTTCAGATACAAAAGTGATGTTGATTAGAAGGTCATTAACCGATCTATTCATTCAAAGCCCTAAAGTGGCAAACAGTTACTAAAGAAATAGATGTCATTTTCCCCTTGCCAGTTATTGGAGGACATCAAGACTTGCAGGTTGGTTCCATTGAAAAGAGGTCAGTTATTTACATTTGCAGTCGCTAAGAATGTATTCAATATTTTACCAATTTCCTCCGGATATTGGTCCATTACTGCATGGCCAGCATCTTTTATCTGTACAAGCCAAGCTCCTGGAATCTTTTCTACAATCTTTAGAGAATTGACATGAGGTTGGTATTTATCATCATCGGTCCCAGTTATGACCAAAGTAGGCTTATTTAATTTTGCAAGTTCATCACAAGCACCACTCCAGTTTGGATTATCCTCCCAATGCTTTCCTACGATATTCTGGCTATTTGCTACCTCGGGTGGCAGACCAGGCTTTAATTGCTGAAGTGATGTAATATTTGCCGGAACGTCTACAGATTCAGGATGTAGTTTTATCCATCCTGATCCTACAGAGGCCGAAACAAGTGATTTTATTTCCTCTTGAGTGATTGGAACATTATTTAGGGATTTGTTTACAATATCTGATTGCAATTTTATAAACTCAGGTGGTTTAGGCGTGTGATCTTTCCCTCCACATGATGATCCAACAAGTATTAATCTATCAACTTTGTCAGGATGCATTAGTGTAAGCTGCTGGGCTAGATAGGATCCAAGAGAATATCCCAAAACATCTGCTTTTGGTATTTTTAAAGCATCTAGCAAACCTGCTGAATCGTTTGCAAGTTGCTGATAAGTGTATGGCTCCGAACCAATGGTTGAATTTCCAATTCCACGCTGATCAAAGGCAATTACAGTGTGATTTGAAGTAAGACTCGCTGGAAAGGAGGGATCCCAAGCATCCATACCATCAGAAGCACCATTGAAAAGCAAAATGGGCTCACCCTTACCAAACATCTTGTATGCAATATCAATGTCTCCAACTCTAACTTTTTCTAATGGTATATCAAGTATATTTGTTGAACTTGTAGAATTGGAATTCCCTTGTCCTAAATCTGCTTGACCGTAAGCCACATTAGTAAACCCAAAATAACCATAATTACCAATTGACGAGCTTGAAATAATAAGTGTTGATATGACTGCAATAAGGAAAAAATGATTTTTCCTAACTAATCTGGAAAAAGACATAAACCCATTAAATGTTGTCAAATATATAAATGGGATCCGATCCTAAACTATGACTGAATCATCATCCCTTTTAGTTGGCGTTATTTGTTTCTATTCAAGATAGTTTAACAAATTAGGCCGAATCCCATTGAAACCATTTAAAAATTTTGCAATATTGAAAGATCGTTACATTCTGAATTTATCATGGTCCTTTAGGGATGGACTTATCCTCTTTAATAGTTGGCTTTTGGTACTTGTTGACATGTTGTGTTCCATAGAAAATAGATGTTCTTATCATTGATTATACAAGAAAAAGTTTGGTTACTTTGATTATTTTTGAGTTCCCACAATAAATCTAGTCTTGACTCTCTTCCTGAATCAATTGCAACCTACCTAAATATGATTGTTTGAATCTATACAATAAAAATTTTAAGGAATAAAAAGAAATACCCAAATTATGTTATCAGCAGTGGAAAACTGGAATTCAAAAGGGGTAAATGAAAATATATGACAGAATATACAAAGTTAAAATATTACTATGGTAGAGACCTTGCAAAACTTCTTGCAGACAAAGTTCACAAAAAATATCCAAAATTTCAGAAACAACAGTTTATCGATACGGTGGATAAAAAGATCACAAATTTGGAATTAAAGGGGCGTATCGAGGTAATTGCCGATGCGTTACAGGAGTTTCTTCCCACACATTACAAAGAAGCCGTCAGCATAATGATGAGTATTCTTGGGCCTCCGAATCAAAATGAGACAGGAATGTTTAAAGATGGTTACTGGATCATGCCAATAGCATTTCTTGTAGAAAAGTATGGTATTGATGATTTTGAGACGTCTACTGATGCAATATTTCAAATAACACAACGAAGTACTGGAGAATATGCAGTACGTCCTTTCCTCATGAAATATCCAGAAAAAATGATATCTTTAATGATTAAATGGTCTCAAAATAAAAACGTTCATGTAAGAAGGTTATCTTCTGAAGGTACTAGACCAAGACTCCCATGGGCAAAAAAGTTGGACCAGTTTATCTTAGATCCGAAACCAATTTTACCCATATTGGAGAATCTAAAAAAGGACAAATCATTATTTGTCAAAAAATCAGTAGCCAATAACCTCAATGATATTCTAAAAGATAATTACAATATTGGAATCGAGGTATTAAGAAAATGGTCAGGGTCTCAAAATACTGACACCCAATGGATAATAAAACATGCGTTAAGAAACGAAATGAGAAAAGGAAATCTTGAAGCTAAAAATCTAATTATGTAATCAGCAATCATGGAAAATCAATCTGCACACTCTTCGTCTATTACCATCTACCCCCACCATGTTTAAGAGAAACAAACAAAAATCCAAATTAAGGGCGGATTAAACAAGAAGGTTTACAGTTCTATGAGATCCTCATTAGTAATTAGTCAAATTTTATAACCTCGATAGTTTTTTTAGTATTTGACACTAACATGTGTCCCCCCTATATTACTCCAAAATAATTATTAATATCAAATGAGTTTATAAAGTGCCTTTCTAGATATTAAATCAGAAAACCTGGAGAGACAATTTTTATAAGTCTTCTCAAAAAGACTAAAGTACTATGCCTTCTCATAGGTATCATGACACTTAGGATAAAATGCAAACAATGTGATTTTAATCATATTTCTAACATATATCGATTGGAAGAACATCATTTTCATAGACATTTCTCAAATCTTGAAAGTTGTCCTAGCTGCGGACATGTATCCAAATATGATGAATCAGATTATAATTTGTAATTATATTTGTAGAAATAAATTTTTTGACGTACAGAGCAACACCATATTAGTTTGTTTTAGCCGAAAAATAGAACTCATCATATCACCAAGATGAACAAACTGGTTCGATATTTGTGGTAGTGATCTGAATAGACATTTCCTGGATCTGACGGAAAGGACTTAGGGAACTCGCATATCAGAAATTTGATGATATGCAATGATAATAATTATTTGCAGACAGCCTGTAAAACTGGAGAGGTATAAACAACAATAGCAAATTCGGTGGGTGTAGGATCATGTGGATACACATAGGAGTAAGATAATTTTTAGAAGGTGCTTGCCTAAAGCTAATGTACCTCAAAGAAGGATCCAAGGGTTCTTTTCTTCCAGTAATAGGTTGATTTTCTCATTCTTCATAAGAAATGGGAATTGATGAGAAACCTAATAATCTAGGCTTTTGATATAGTTAAAGAATAGATTGGGCAATCTAGAAATACGTAAAGCACTGGATCGCCACTGGGAATTCACGGGTATAGATATAGACAAATCACACGAGATTTATCGTGACGACGTCATTGTTGAATTTCCTCAGTCTGGCGAACGAATCTCTGGTAAAAAAAACCTTTATGAACTTAGGAAAAATTACCCAGCTAAACTGGGATTTAAGATCCTAAGGACACGTGGAGAAGGTAATCTTTGGGTGACCGAATATATTATTACTTATGATGGACGTCCAGTTAATGTAGCTTGTATCATGGAGTTCATAGATGAAAAAATCGCGCATGAAACACTCTACTTTGGAGATCCATTCAAACCACCTGAGTGGAGATCCAAGTGGGTCGAAAAAACTGCATGAATTAGGGCAACAATATAATGTCAAGACTGACGAGATAGTAGCAATTCAGGAATGTAGCAAACAAATAAGATCATCTAGGTTAGTTGCTTTCTTATCTACTATGCCCTCCTAAACCTCATTTTGTCATGCTGCTCCAAAAGTCTTGATATATCTGACAGGATGGATATTCAAATCCCCATACTGATATTCTAGCACATTGCTTTTCAGGTAGTTCGTATGATACAGTTGTAATAAGATCCTATTCATTGGGGTCAAAGATTTGGATCTATGGTTACTTATTCTTACCAAGTGTCAATACCATCATGATTTAACATTAAGGATATTGACAAAGTTTGCAGAATTACACATTCAATAAACAAAAAAACTCTACAAAAAATAATAGTTTGTTCCCTCAATTAACATATACCTCAATTCAAACGGATATAACCATACCAATTTCTCTATGATTTATTGAACTCAAGTTAAAACAAAGTTTTGGGATCAAAAATAATGATTTAACTCGATGAAAAGTCATCTAACATATCGAATGTTGGAACAAAAAATAGGGTTCCTGTTTTAGGTGTGCTGAAATCCAATAACCGATCATGATTACCTTTAGGAGAACCAATAAACATATTGTTAAGCATTTTCTTTACGGTGCTGAATGTGCTGGCATATGCGATAAAATAAGTGCCCATTTCATTGGTAGATACGTTTCCAAACGGCATGTTATCGCGAATAATCTTTAACTCGTCGCCAACATTGGCTAAAGCAATATGAGAATTTGAGGGTTTAATATTATCTGGCATTTCGATATCGGTCACTTTATACCTGCCAATTACCTTTTCCTGCTCATCAGTAGACAATTTTTCAAAGGCATTTAAATCATGAATATATTTTTGAACAAAAAGATAGCTTCCCCCTTTATATACTGGATCTTCATCCCCAACTAAACCAAAGAATGCCCGTTCCTGCTCATGAGGATTTTCTGTACCATCAACAAAACCTAAAATGGAACGAGCGTCCCAATATCTGAAACCATGGATTTCTTCTGCGCTGATAGCCACCGATCCCAGCACGTCAGATAATGCATGTGCCATATCAAAGCACATACTGCTACCATTACCTCTTATATGAAAATGCAAATCTCCTCTAGAAGCAACTGCCGTGTGCTTTTCACCTACAATAGGCACAAAGTTCTCTAATTCTTTAGGGAGTGGAACAGGGAGATTAAGTCGAAGCCATGCATCATATCCGATCCCCATTACACAGCTTGCCCCGGAATCAGGAAAACGGTTAACAGCTGAATTATTGAGATTGATAACCAGTTTGCTAATTCTCTTTAAACAATCTTTGACGTCTAAATCTTTTTTCAAGTTCCAGACCATAAATATAGCGTTGTCACCATGATAATCTAATACATTCTGTGGCTTGATATCCATTTCAAATATTTAAAGACATATCGGTTATTCATTTAAAGCTTTATAGGATTTGCATCTTTTGGAGCCAAACATAATAAATCCGATTTTTGTTTTGTCAATTACGATTACGATCATGTTGCTTCATCCCATTAGAAATTTTCTCAATGGTGCTAACTATGTAAGAGATTAACCACTGACTTTTACCAAAATTCGGACTATATAAATAGGCAGATAAAGATATACTTGAATCTAATTTGGATTCCGAGTTATTTTTTCTTGCTAGAATTATCTAAATAATTTTCTAAAGTTGCCAGAGTATTAGAGTATTGCAATTAGTTAGCAATTTCAATATAATTATTTTTCTATTTAGACCATATGAGAATAACAACTCTCAAAAACAAGAGCAAAAACAAAAGAATAGTAGTTGCTTCAATAGAATAGTAGTTGCATTGGCACTCATGATGAGTACTTTTGTAACTATTAGTGAAGTTAATGCAACTGTATTCAAACAGAAAGAAAGGATTGTCCGGAAGGATGGATAAAGTTACCTAGTAATCTCAACCCACAACTTGGAGACTGTATGGCTAATACATTAAGAGCAAACTAGTGACCAAGATCCTAACCTGAGCCTTATCTATTTATTTTTTAACAATTTGAAAATCAAGCTTTTGTATTTTGCAAGTTTCTGTATCCTTTCTAGAATAGTTATCGAGTTTGATAGAATATTGGAATAATGAAGCAAATCAAAAACAAGCTTACACTGTAAGCAAGAAATTATGTCGATCGGGAAGAATACTTAGTATTTGGTTAAATCAAAAGTATCCTTGTTTAGTCGGAACCACGTGATATATGCTCATAGATTTTCATTTTTCTATGTCAATTAGTTGCTTAATTAATTCATTAAATTTACAATCAATCAACCAATCAATAAGGGCGAGGCAGTATATTTGTACAATACTACTTTAATATAAGTATAGTTAAACTAGTAAAATTCAATCTCAATTGATTGATTGTTAACATTGACGTTTGTTATTCGAATTTTATGAATACTCTAATATATTTTTAAATTATCGGAATTAGATTCAACACATCTACACTCTAGATAAAGAAAATAGAGACAATTAGGATTGACTAATGTGCTCTATGTAATACAAGCATTAGTTAAACAAGCAAGAAACCCGATGCTTTATGACAATATTGTACCAATTATCACTTTTTTGAAATCTATCTAGAGGATTAAAGTTTTGAAACAAGTGCATCTCCTTCTCTAATAGATTTAGTACAAATTCTTTCAGATCATTGTTCCACTTCTTGTCTTTAGGTCTATGAATTAATCAAGAAGCTGTTTTTCTTTTTGTGCTTGTTAGAGACCTTATTGGATATAGTTATAATCTAGATGTATCAATTTCTTTTATAAATAAAAGCTGAGGTTCCGCCATTAGAATGCTAAAAACTATCTAGAATTAGGTATGTTTTGAAACACTTTTCCGTGCATCTCCTTCTCTAATAGATTTAGTTTCTCAAAATTGTTCTTTTTTTAGGTCTGCGAATTAATCAAGAAGCTGTTTCTAGTCTTTTTGTGCGCTTTTCCTTATTGTTAGAGACCTTATTGGATATAAGTACACCTAGATGTATCAATTTCCTTAATATTAAATAAAGCTGAGGTTCCGCCACTTTTTTCTACACCAGCTGAAGGTCTCTCAAAAATGCTTTTTTCGTAATGACCCTTAGGCTTATTAATAGTACATTACAAGGTCGAATTTTTTAACCTCATTTATTTACATAACAAAAAACAATAGATAACACCTTAGCTAATTAAGAACGGAAGTAGAATAAGATAAACTACCATGAATAACCCAATAACAAGTGATATTGTCAATAGATAAATATCAAAGTGTTTAGGAGTAAAAGTGTTCCTTTCTATCGATTTGTAAGTATAGATATAGTTTCTCAATGCAAATATTGCGAAGACAATACCAAGGATCACCATACTTGTTCCTATGATGGAGGAATAATGTGTTGAAGTTTCAAATAAAGTGGCAAGATTAGTTGTGTAAGTAGAAGGATCTTCGCTTGTGAAAATAGGGAATAGAAATAACCCAAATTTAGCTACGACAAAACCAAGGCCGATGAGAGCAACACATGTCCTCAACCAAGCAAGAAAAGTTCTTTGGTTGGCTAAATGTTGCTGCGAATGAGAATTATCACTATTATCCATTATTCATACTTCAAATTGTTCAATGTTTGTAGTTGTAATAAGTATTACCATTGTTTTCATTATCTTTAGGAGATTTCAATTGAACCAGTCCGATAATTGAAATCTTATCTCTCTCATTCCTAGTTACAGAATGCATAAATCCTTCAACCTCCTTGTTCATCACGTCCATTACTAAGGACCTGCTATTTTTATTCATTTATTTCTGCAACTATATAACAGAACTCGTATTCTGGTATATATCTAGTTCTAAATGGACCTTCAATACCTCCGACTTTATACTCTAAAACAGTAATTTTGTTGAATAAATTATTTTGTTGTATGAATGACTTTTGCAAACAAGATAAGAATATTTTTGTTACTAACATTATTGAAATCATTGATAACAAACCTTGAATCTTCTAAAATCCATTGATGCTTTTTTGATTCATATTGATAGCAATTGATTCAGCTCTGCTATTCTACAACTTCTATCTGCATCACTAATCCTGACAATTTGTCTCCATGAGTCTTCTCAATTTGACAAGGTTTACTGCCCATTTGTAATTGTCTAATTAATAAATTCTCCGCTTTGTTGGTTTGAAACACCCTCTATGATATCGCATAAAAAGTTCACAGATTACACCAATTATGTTTGAAATATCTTTTTTAATTTTTTTAAAAGGGGTTTGGTCCTTTGATAGTCCTATTTGATTCTTATCGATAATAACTGTAATTTTACTAGCCTCATAAAACAGAATCTTGTAAACATTTTATTTCTTTGTTGCAAAGGAATCCTTTCTATCGAAGCTGCTAAATTAGATAGATATTGCAGACATTGTCAGGTTTCGTATCTTCTGGCTTGTACTTGAGTAGTTTTCATGCCAATACTCTATTCTTATATATTTGATGTGTAAACCTTGTAAGGCCTATTAGTCCCATAATTTACATATTTCCATCGATCATCAGAGATCGACAGCTCGTGAAATTTGCTCTGTGCATCAGGATCTAAGGATTTATAAATATTCTCTCCAATGGATACCTTGTTAGCCCCCGTTATTGACATTATTTTAGATGCAATATTCATACTATATCCCAATATGTCAATAAGAGAGTTCTGTTCATATCCATACTGAACAATAGCATTCTCTCCTGCGTCGATACCTATCTTAACAAAGAGTTCTGGATATTGGTATAATTCGTTTAAGATTGAATTTATTTTATCCTTTATCGCATCGATCATCAATCTGCCACATTCAACTGATGTACCTGAAGCAAGATATCGGTCCTCATTGTCGGTGCTACCTGGGAAAAATGATATTACTGCATCTCCGACATACTTCAAAACATATCCACCCAGACTATCTACAGCATGCGATATTTGATGGTCAAAAGCTCTGATAATAGTAACAAGGTTATCTACTGGTATGGTCATACTCATATTTGTTGAACCAACCAGATCGGCATACATGATTATTAGTGGTATCTTTTTGTTTGTGTAGTTAAGAAGAAATTTTTGACCCCGTCTTATTGAGGTATGAATCACCTTCGGCCATAGGTTATCAAGTATCAAAGGCGTATGCATTTTGTACCAATAAACCATAGATTCTTCTTCTTTCATACTTTTTTCAAGTAAAGATAAATTCTCTTGTTGGTGTGGGATCTTCATAATTTGCATCTTCCTTATCAAAGATTCGTATGCCACTAATTCGTCATGATTTATTGTAAAATCTTGTCTCATTTGTACCAATTCATTTTCCTCTGGCAGGAAATGTTTTGTACTCTTGTTCTGTGCCCCAATTTTTGTATTTTCGGAAATTCTAATTTGAAGCGGTATTGTGGTAGTATTAGTAGAAACGTAGGATAATGACAAATCAGCGTTCGCATTGGTTGGCTCTATCCCAAATTGTCTAATGATTTCTTTAAGTCTGATTTTTTGCATATTTGTTTCATTCAAATGCTTTTTCAGTATTTGTTTTACTTCTTGAATCGGTGTTTTGTCTATTCTAGATGCTATTCTCAATGCTGCTGCATTTGTGATGGAAAGTAAATCATTTAGTTCTCTAACTAGATCTAGTTCTGATTGAATGCGATTACTGTTATTATCATAATTCTCACTATTAGACGTTGACAATGTTAGTTATTTTATACTGCGTCACAGATAAGGTTATTCTCAGACATGGAATAAGTTACTATAATTCCGTAAATATCGATCTATAGATTTACTTTAAGCTAGCTAGCTGTCAATATGAAATTTGCTTTTTTCTAGTTCTAGTTTGATTTCTAAATAACGTCGCTTAAGAACTAGAAGAAGGTCAAACCAAACAAGATGAATCCAAATTAGCCATGACTTGCAGGGTATCAGGCAGAGTGTTAGATTTTATTTTATCTTTTATTTCATTGGATAATCTCTATAAAGATTATCTCATTATTACTCCATGTGTTATCAAGTTGGGTCACTATAAAGAAGATATCAAATCAGACCTTTAGGTTTGACAGAAGGTATGTGGAATCTAAACTCAATCCTTCTCACAAAAATTATTCTTGGATATTGATCAGGAGTATTCAGCGAATATTTAGAATGTCATTGGAAGGTTTTTAGTCTTAACTCGAGATTATATGCACCCTACTATGTTACATCATTACTACTAATATTTCAGTGATAGAAATCATTACATGATTGGTTGAAACGAGATGTATATCTTATTTTAGCCTATTATTCTTCTTGATCTTAATGTCTTGGTCATACAAGAAAGATAAGAATTTAAGCTTAGCACACACTTATGATCATGGATAAAATGTCCAATCCTAATGATGAGACAGATGCTCTTCACAACGTTGAAGGTTTTGTGTTAGAGAAATTATCAACTAAGTTAGACCCTGAAAACGCTTCAACCAGTATTGGAGAATTAATGGATTCCATAGACGATACTATGTTTCCCTTACTTGATCAAGCAATTGAAGATTTGATTGCTCAAAGTTTTGTACATTCTGAGGATGGCGAAAATTACCTTATTACTCCGGATGGTATTAATGAACTAGAATTTAGAAAGAAAGAGGCAATACCACTGAGCTGACGAATTTTTTTTTAGGATTCTACACAAAGGCTTGCGAATAACTAAATAATATATATATATAATAAAATCTTTGTATTATATGTTACCATATTTAGTTTTTGTCAAACCTTCAACCTTCAAATTTCAATGATATATTGCCTAGGTTACTGAAAAAAATTGCGATCAGATATTACGAGATAGACAGAACGCTATATTATGTAGAGACATCGATTCTTTGACTAATTGGTTGTAATCTGTATCAGATAAAGGCTACAATCATCCCATAGTTTACCATCAATAGGAAATAACAAAATATGAGTAGGTCTAGAGCATGTTGTACAACTGTAATTATGAGACTAGCATAGTAAAAAATAGGATATCTATTGAAGCCTTATTGCTTTTCAAAAAGTTCATTCAAATGATACCTTGCAGATAGAAAATTTATTCAATATCTGATACGAAAAAAATAATAACATTTTAGTTTGTTCTTTTGCGGAAAACGATCACTTTATGTTAAACGCTATCAGCAACCCCATAATGTTCTTATACTCACTTCACTATACATATACATTGAATCATATAATTCATAAAACTAATAAGAATATACTATTTTCACTAAAATTTGTATTACTTTTAATATTATTTATAATTTTACACCCTATATATACAACATTTTGGGGGCATAGGCTTGTCAAATGAATCTCAAACAAGGGAAATAATAGATAGTTTTCCTATAAGAAAGACCACAGTAGATGATATAGAAATAGAGTATAAAATTCTCAAGCGCAAAAACATGAACGGTAGTGATGACAATACTCCCCTCCTTTTCATTCCTGGATTGCGAATAACTATGGACATGTGGCCACCTATAATGCTTAACGAGCTTACTCAGTCTATTAGTAGCGTCATAATCTATAATAATAGGGGTACTGGTAACTCTTCCACTGGGTCCAAAGATTATTCCATTAAACAGCTTGCCAAGGACGCCGCAGATTTGCTAAAATCACTTGGTATAGAGAAAGCGCATGTTATTGGATGGTCAATGGGTGCATATATCGCAACGGAATTGGCACTCTTATATCCAGATAAAGTCAGTAGTCTTATTCTGTATGGCTCCGGACCTGGTGGAGACAAAGCTATTCCTTCAAGTGCGGAACTAATGCAAACATTGGGAGGAGTTTCTGGCACTCCCGAAGAACAAGCCAGACAAATACTTTCGTTCTTTTTTCCTTCTACATGGCTGCTCGACAATCCTGACTTTATAGATAAGTTTCCTCTTCTCAAAAGCACTGTATCTATTGAAACTACACAAAAACAAGCGCAAGCAATTGTTGGATGGGATGGAATTTACAACACGCCTTCACTGATTACCCAGCCAACTTTGGTTTTGATAGGTACTGAGGACATAATTACTACGCCTAAAGCTGCGTTTTCACTAATTGAAAAAATCCCTCTGATATCGCTTATACAAATTAAGGACGCAGGACACGGATTGATGTATCAGTATCCCGAAAAGTTCACTAAAATGTTACAAACATTTTTAGATATTATTTAGAAATTTACAATTCTTTCTATCTTAACTTTTGAAATATTAAATATGCATCGAGATCGATGGATATTGTAAAGGATGCATTACTTATGCCAATATCAGCACGAAATTTGTAAAAATAAGTTAGTCCAATTTATGGAAAATTATACCTTATAGGATAAATCAATTTGATAGACTCACTCTTAGAAAGATTTAACGCAAAAGTAGTTGAGAAATTAAATAATAGCTCAAATGTGGTTTGTAAATATATAAAGCTTAAATGGTATGTTAATCAGTTTTAGTCAATGAATAATAATATATTGTTCACGATAATTGGTGCTCTAACTCTTTTAGTTGGAACTATAGGTGTAAACGCCTTTGCACAAAATGTCACTGAGGACGCTAATGAAACTGGAGAATACGCACAAGGAGCAATGAATGAAACTGGTGAAGCTGCAGGCAATGTAACTGAAGGATTGGGAAACGCAGTGAATGAAACTGGTGAAGCTCTCTCAAATGCTACTGGAAATGTGTTAGAAGGGATTCAAGACGTAGTTAATGGCTCAAGCCAATAACTAAACTTGATATACTATTAACAAAAATAGAAAGACAAGCTTAACTATCACAATTATTTTTCATTTCTTATTTCTCGTAAGATTATAATTCAAATCAATAACTTCCCTTGAAGCTACTAATCTCTAAGTTTATTGCAACTACTTCGATTAATTTAGAATTTGTTCCAATCAGTGAAATCAGAAAATGGACAAGTATGAAATTTGATTAGTAAAATTGCTTGCATTTTTGCTGATTTATCTAAATAATATATATATAAAAGACTTGAGTGTCATATTTCCAAATGGTGAGTGCTGCAAAAGCAGCTGAATTAGCATTAATGGACCTGTTTTATTGTAATCTTCAGATAAGAACGATTACATGTACATTTTCGTAGAACTCTTTTTGATTCACACACAATAAATAAAAGACCCACCCATCTTAGCATTATTTTATTAAATACGATTTAACAATTTCTTCAAGCTTTGGATGAATAACTCCAATACCATATAATTTGAGTAAAAGGTAACATTTGTATTGATTATTTATACTGTGTTATACAATCTAATTTGCAATGTCTGAGAATCAGAATAACAAAAAGGTAGAGAATCGCGGTGAAAATCTTGTCGATATAACAGACGATTATAATAAAAATGAAAGGCCTCAGGATGAATCTGAGAGTATTTTAGATGAAGCAGTTGATAAGGTAAAGGCTGGAACAAAAGCCGTTGTGAATAAAGTCAAAGATACTGACAAAGACCTTGGCGATGAGTATAATAAAGAAAAAACACTATAATCTGAAAATATAACGAAAAAGTAGAGATAAATCTCTAGTGATTTTTCAACCCAATATTTAGCTTTTCAAATCACGTGGGGTTTTGCATGTCACTTTTTTAGCAGATTCATGACCATTCATCAAGTACCAACATCAGGTATCATAGACAAAAAAAGGAAATTTGTGAATAATAAATCAGAATTGAATAATTAACCTAACATAACTATATTTGCTGTCAAATCTATTGAAATATTTAAAAGATGATATCATGGACCCAAACAATTTAACAAGACAGTGATCACTAAAGTAGGTATCTAATTCGATAAAAATCAGGATATAATATAGGTTTTATAGGGTTTTTCTTGTTTGATTAGTTATACGGAAAGTTATACATAGATATACCTAACGCTGCCAAGTCTATTGAAATATGAACCCAAACAATGTGATTACATAAAGAAACTAGTCTTTTATTATGTTTTTTCCTTTGTTATGTAAATTCTTTATGTAGGGTAAATTGTGATATACACCAGGGTAGATAAGACATGGTCGATCTCAAAATAGAAAACCTTACTAAAAAATACGGAGAGACGACGGCATTGGATAAATTTAGTATTGATATAAAGTCAGGTGAATTGATGGTATTGCTGGGGCCATCAGGATGCGGGAAGACTACCGCTATTAGGTGCATTGCAGGATTAATAGCTCCCACAAATGGACAAATCTATTTAGGAAATAAAAAGGTAAATGAACTATCTCCAAAGGATAGAGACGTAGCAATGGTTTTTCAAAACTATGCATTATACCCACATATGTCCATTCATGATAACATTGCATTTCCACTAAAAATGAGAAAGAAATCCAAATCGGATATACAAGAAAAGGTCATCAAAATGGCTGAGTTATTAGGAATAAGGGATCTCCTTGACAGAAAACCAAAGGAATTGAGCGGTGGACAAATGCAAAGAGTTGCACTTGGTAGGGCCTTAGTAAGAGAACCCAAACTATTTCTTATGGATGAACCACTAAGCAATTTGGATGCAAAGCTTCGAACACACATGAGAACTGAGATAAAAAAGTTACAAAAGAAAATTGGAATAACTACTTTGTATATAACTCATGACCAAGTTGAGGCCATGAGTATGGCAGACAGAATAGCCATCATGAAAAATGGTAATATCCAACAGATTGGAACTCCTACGGAAGTCTATCATCAGCCTAATAACACATTTGTTGGACAATTTATTGGTAATCCTCAGATGAATTTGATCAGCGGGTCTATAAAAGATGAATCGCTGTTTTTATTCTCACAGCCAATCATTATACAGCCTGTTGATAAAACACTCCTTGAGAAAAAGCTAACTCCAAAATTCATTGTTGGGATAAGACCAAGAGATGTAATAATCATCAAAGAAACGGACATTTTTACTGGAATCAGGTTGGATGGAACTGTTGTCTTTATTGAAATGCTTGGCGATGATACAACAGTTGAAGTAAAAATAGGTTCGGATAGTTTACTTGTTACTATCAATAATATTTTAAATCCTTTTCATGTGGGAGATATAATAGAAATAGGTATCGAATATTCAAAGATGCATTTTTTTGACGACGAAGGAACTAGAATAGACTGAAACATCAAATGCGGTTTTCCTAATATGACATAATCCAACTCAGAAATACATTGGAAGGAATACCAAACTTTGAGATATGGGGATATGGTGAGTCTTAAAGATTGAGTAATACTTAAAAAAGTTGAGGTACTTAAAAGGCTAATGAAATTATATGTGCATTCAATTTCTGTACTAGTTTTATTAGCCTTTGTAACTTTTTTTCTACAAAACAATTACCTCGAGGTGTATGGGCAGGCTCAAAAACAAGTTACACTTACAGCGATTGTAGCAGAACCTAAGGAAAGATGGGATATTCTATTTGAAAAGGCATTGGACAAATTAAAGCAAAACCATCCAGAATTAGACATTAAGATTGACTATCGTGTATTGCCATATGACGCAACCAGAACACAGATCTTGACCTCTATGGCAGGACAAACTCCCTTAGATTTGATTTCTGTTGACCAAATTTGGCTTGGAGAATTTGCACAGGGAGGTTTTCTTACCGATATTACTGATAAAGCAAATGAATGGGGAAGAGCAAATGAATGGTATCCAACCAATTGGGAAGGAGGAAAATATGAAAATAAAACCTATGGTATTTGGTCTTGGACTGATGTTCGAGCAATGTGGTATTGGAAAGATCTTCTCAAAGAAGCAGGGGTTAATCCAGAGAATTTGACTACATGGAATGGGTATATCGAATCAGCCAAGAAGTTAAATGATTTATTAAAAGACCGTGGAATACAGGGAGTACATCTGGTTGGTGCTGCTCATTCTCCTGATATGTGGTATCCATATTTATGGATGCTAGGAGGCCAAATCCTTGAACAAAGAGACAATCATCCTACTAAGGGTTCGTACTGGTATCCAGCATTCAACAGCTCGGAGGGGGTAAAGGCATTGGAATTCTTAAAACAACAAGTAGATGCAGGTATTTCTCCTCAACCTAACCACTTTTGGGGACAGGAATTTGCAGATAAAAAGTTTGCAGTCATGTTAGAAGGATCCTGGTTGCTAGGTACTTTCCCTAAAAGTGAATGGAACTCACTGGATGACAGGATTGGGATGCTTCCGTTGTTCCCTACTCCTTCTTCAAACGTTAATACCACCACGATGATGGGTGGTTGGATATTGAGTATCCCTCAATCATCTCCGAACAAGGATTTGGCATGGGAGTTGTTAACTCTAATGGTGGATCCTGAGATTTTAACCCCCATGTTACTACAAGAAGGCTATCTTCCAACTCAAAAACCAATAGGCGAGGGCAACTATTCATCCCAACTAAATAGTACTATACCCTATTACTCCAATCATATCTATGATTCCGGAGGCTCATAGTAGACCAAACATCCCAGAGTACCCTCAAATAGCTGAGAACTTAAAACAGGCTATCGATGAAGTCTATTTCAACATAAAAGCACCTAAACAAGCTCTAGATGATGCCGCCAAAAAGACCGCTGAAATCCTAGGCTGGTAACAAATTCTAAATCCATCTATTTTTTTTCATACAAATGCATTCTATAGCAAGATATGAGCCCTATCTTTATCTATTACCTGCCATTTCAATTTTGTGCGTATTTCTATTGTTTCCATTCGCATGGAATATTTATATCTCCACGCATGGAGTTTCGATAACTACAATCTTAAAAGAATGGGAATTTGTATGGCTTGATAATTTTATACAAGTCTTAAATGACCCAAATTTTCATACTTCAATTAAAATTTCAATAATATTTGTCGGAGGATCTGTGGCATTTCAATTTTTGATTGGCCTAGTTATTGCATCTCTGCTGAATCAAAATATTAAGGGAAAACAAATTTTGATCGCTTTAATCATGATCCCCTGGATTACATCTGGATTGATTGCTGCTTTTTCATTCAAATTTATTTTTGATAACAGTTTTGGGATTATAAACTACATGTTAGAGTATCTAGGATTTTCGTCTATTGCGTGGCTGTCCGATCCTAAAATAGTTGTATGGTCAATTATAATAGCAAATGTCTGGTATGGAACACCATTTACTATCTTATTCCTCACTGCAGGATTATTATCAATAAATCCATCTATTTATGAATCTGCCAAGGTAGATGGTGCCTCTAAAATCAAGTCGTTTTTCTATTTAACGCTTCCCATGATAAGATCATTCATAATAATTGACATAATACTGATCACCATCTGGTCGATAAATTTTTTTGAAATCCCCTTAATAATGACTGGAGGTAATCCATTATTTGCTAGTACTCCCGCATCGCTATACATGTATAGACAGGCATTTGAATTTGGACTTTTGTCTAAAGGTTCGGCCTCAGGAATAATATTACTATCTATCAACATAGTAGTTGCTTTTATCTACATCATTGCACTGAAACGGAGAGGATAATATACAACTTGGGTAAACTTTCTAGTAATACGATTGAAAAGATTGAAAAATCCTTTGTTTACATTGCGATATTTACGTTCATTGGGCTCACGTTATTTCCATTGATTTGGGTTTTTACTACGTCTTTAAAACCTAATGATGAAACTATGAGTTTTCCCCCGAAATTGATTCCAGAACATGTTACTCTTGAAAATTACGCTTTTGTCTTTACAGATTCGACCATTGTTAAAAGTCTATACAATAGTTTAATTGTTAGCTTTGGGAGCATGATTCTAAATGTTACTATATGTGCTTTAGCTGGGTACGCTTTGGCTCGATTTGAGTTTAAAGCTAAAAGGATATTGTTTTCTCTTATACTGGGTTTATTTATGATACCGGTAGTAATAAACATAATACCTCTATATAGTATCCTTGCTAATCTAGGACTACTTAATTCCCTCGTTTCTCTGATTCTAACCTTTCAAATACTCATCATACCATTAAACGTAATATTATTAAAAAACTATTTTGAAACTATACCAAAAGAATTAGAAGAATCTGCATTAATTGATGGCTGTTCTAGGATAGGGGTATTGAGAAGAATTACAATTCCACTATCTATGCCCGGCTTCGCAGTTGCGTCGATTTTTTCTTTTATTTTTTCCTGGAACGAGTTTGTTCTACCGATAGTACTTGCAAATTCTCCAAATTCCACTCTATTTCAGGTCGCTTTATATCAATTCATCTCTTTGTACAGGATCGAATGGGGATACCTGGCTGCAGGGATCACTATAGCACTATTGCCTGTGATTATTCTTATAGTGGCTTTCCAAAGACAAATGATAAAAGGATTTACTATGGGATCGATAAGGGGATAAATAAGATAAAAGAATATGTATGATATATACAACTTTCCCATATCAAAAGACGATCGAATTGATTGTTAATTAATTTTTTTTAATATCATAAATTATTGCTTTTATTATCGGTTTGATTACATTCGTACCAAAAAATCTATTTGGTATTGAGGATTGAATTCCTAGTGAAACATAGAATTGAGCAATCACAAGCATATCCACACTGACATAGTTGTCAGCCGTCGCCTGCATCATCGCTTACTACCAATTATACTGGTTCAAACATAGGAACGTCTAAGCTAGTCTTGGGATTTGCATTTATGCATTTGATAACATGATCAACATCAGGTGCCTTCGCACATTCGCTTTCTAATTCTTGTTTGTTAGGGTATAGGAATGTTTTAATCCACATTCCTACTATTTCGTAACACGCCGCCTTAAAATCTTCTTTTGAGAGACTGCAGAACTTGACTCCAACATCTGTCTTTGCATCTGACTTTAGGATTGTTTTCAGGATTCCTATCAAACAATCATTATGATAGGTAGTCTGATTTCCAACATCACAAGCCGCAATTGATGGTTCCGGATTTGTATATGCAAATGGTGCTAACATCCTGCCAATACCTTGATAACAATATTTGACAAATTTGTTTGGAGATATATTGTCGCATTGGGCAAAAATGTCTGTGAGATTGTATCCTAAAGTGAAATTATTTCTTTCCGAATTATACTCTGGGTAATAGTAATAGCACTGAGGTGCAAATTTTTCAACGGTCGTGTTGCAAGGATAATAAATGTCATTTTTGTCAAAATTACCTTTTCCGGTTTCTAAGAAGTATTCGGTGTTCTCAATAAATACACCTCTTGAGCATGCGCTTTGTGCCCATAGTGGTATGAACTCATTACAACGATCAACAGCAGCTGTAGTATTGAATTTGTATAATTTCACTAAACCATGTCCTATTCCATGAATACAGTCCCGTTCGTGTAACCAAGTGACGTTTTCTTGGCCGATAGGGCATAGCTGTGTAATCATGATCTGATTTTTATCTATATTATGAACAAATTGCTCCCCCCCAAAAAGACTTTGAAAGATTCCATGGTAAACTGAACCTCCACAGAGTATTGTAGCATGATGGAGTGCCTCTTTCAAATTGCTTGTATAATCATACAGCCACATCCCAAGATGATGACCCTCATGATGACAAGAGTAATTGTTTTCATCATAAAGCCTAACAAGATCCGAAAAAGTTCCTAAAACAATTTGCCGACTTGCTGTTTTATTGAGCTCATCTAGAGCCATCATAGGACAGTGATCATCATTATTGTAGCATGATGTTATGATTTGTTCTGCATATGATTTAGATAAATTGTTGACTGACAAGCCATACTTTTCTATGTCAGAATTCGGTTGATTCTGTATCGATATGTGGGAACCATGTTTGGAATTGGACCCAATCGAATAGACTTGAACAATATTACCTAGAACAAGAGATATGAATAATAGAGTTATTGCACTAGTTACAAAAATCCCTGACATTAATGTGATTCGTTGGGAATTTCTTGAAACCTATATTTAAACAAACCGGAATCCTATTATCCAGTTTTTCAACGTGTTCAAATCTTCTTATGAATTATGAATTTCATAGAAGGCATTTCCTTGAATCCTCTTGCACACCTTGTAATGCAGTTTGAATAGACGGCATTACGTGATGCAACTTCATAAACAAAGTGTAATCGGATATTGCTCGATGGTATGTAAAACAAATTTGACATTATTTTGTGAAAAACCTCATCCCATGGTGTACTGATCCCACAGCCTTAAAACAAACAATCATTCCAAAAGAGATGACATCATACGATATCCATGGGTCTAAAGGCCATTTCAATAAACATTTACTAGTGTATTCATTCTCCACTCCGCTTTATTTTACTTCTCAACTAACCAAATTGTCCTCTTTATGTCGGGAGTCTGTGTGTCTATACCTGTAGCATTATTCAGAAATGAGAAACTTGAACTATTTGTAATTTCAAATTGAACAATTCCATGGAACAACTCACCTTGGTCATTAATAATTCCAATGTCTGAGGAAATCCAACTAATGTTTTGTCCATCTTCAGATGTAATAACTCCCTTGGCTGCGCTCTGAATTGTACCATCTGGTAAATGAGTATTTATGAAGGTCATATTATTGGTTACATTGCCTACGTTTTTCATAACTGCTTTTTCAATTGCATGATCTTCACTTATTAAAGGAGGGTCGGATGATAAATTTTTAGTTCCCAGGAAGATTCCAGAGTATGCCTGATATACTGGAGCAGATAAATTTAAAGAATTTGTTACTAACTTATTGAGGTTGTGATCCGCAGTTTCATTTACAATTTGATAAGGTTGACTCAGGACCTCTTTGTCATTTTGTAATAAAACACCTGCACCAAATAGTATTATGATAGATAATATTATGAATTGCATATCAATAACAATCAATGTTAATATATATAATTGCTTTTTGACTGTTTTGTAGAACAAGTTATGATGCATTGAATAGGGATGGCAATAACTATAAAATATGCTAAAATATCCCATTGAATCGAAAACTCTAAGTTTATTGCGAGGAGGAACTACGAAAACGGTACTTGTTTGTCATTACCTGCTTTTTAACCAGTCACCTACCTTAGGCCACAACTGTTCATGTGCTCTAGAACTTATACAAGCACCAACATGACCTGAATTGAATTCTATGATTGATTTGTCTACACTTCCTATCGCATTATTAATCGCCCTACTTGATGAGGGATCAACCAAGTCATCCCTCTTCGCAATTACATTTAAGTAAGGTTGTTTAATTTTACTCAATTCAATCCTATCATTTTTCCCTATTATCATTTCATTTTTTATTAGCAGATTTTTCTTGTAACAGTCATTTACAAATTGCTTGTATATCTCGCCTATAATAGGAGGGCTATCATATAGCCAAGTCTCTGTTGCGAAGAATTGGATCATGGAATCTATGTCTTTAGGTTTTCCCTCAAAGAAAAAGTGAGGATATTTGTGCAGAAAATCTATTGGGCTCCTGAGCAAAAATGAACTATTAATAAACCCACTCGGAGTATTACCGAATGTATCTACAATAGAATTGGCGTTTATGCTTTTTGTCCACACGCTTAAGAGATTATTATCAACACTAAAATCACCTGGTGTTGCAAAAGTCACTATGTTCTTTATTTTTTCAGGATGTAGTGCTGCCAGCATAAGAGCCAGGTCACCTCCCCAACAATAACCCAATAATGAAACCTTTTCAGAATTTGAATGCTCCAGTATGTGATCGATTGCGTCGGTAAGATAATGGTTCACATAATGTCCCACAGTTAGTTCCTTATCATATGCACTTGGAGTTCCCCAATCAGTAGTATAGACATCAAAGCCTTGTTTTTGAAAATTTCTAACGATACTCGAATCGGGAAGAAGGTCGAGAATGTAATTTCTGTTAATAAAGGCATAGATAATCAGTAGAGGTGTAGATACAGGAGTAGTAAATCCACCAGATGCTAGTTTTGTACTTGGCATTCCTTTTTTGACAATCTCATTTTCATCATTTTTTTGTCTATGATTATTTTCTTGAGGCAAATCATAATGAAATAGAGAATATTTGTTTTCAGAGTGGATCTTGTGACACGGGGTTCTATATATTACATCTCTCAAAGGTTCGATAAATTCATTGTTCCAAAAGGAGTTCACATTGGAGATGTATTGATATATCAATCCAGCTCCTGTAATTTTCGCAATGTCGCAATAGCTTTTAACAAATTCTGAAAGAGATGCCACAAATGCTTTATCTCTAAAGTTTGTATCAAATTTATTACGTATTTTAGAAAGTATTATTTTTTCAGATTTATCGTAGATTTCTTGTTGTTTATCATAGCTAGTAAACATCAAGGCATTACCAACTATAGCTTCCTTTTTTATTTCTTTTAGATCTTCTCTCGCATCAGTAAATGGTACAGAGAAGGCCTCAATAAACGCGCTGTAGACTCTAGAATAAAATTCGATCGAAGAAGCAAAAACATCAACATAAGTTTCCACTAATTTGGGTTTGTAATAATAATTATTGCTTTTGGTATTTGTAAAAAGGTTACTTTCATTTAATTTAGGATCGGGATTCATACATCATCTTTTAATTAATAGTATATTAAGAAACTACTTATTTCGTGTACTTTAGGTCGTTAGTATTCAAAGCTCTCAAATATTATTATGTATATTTACAACAGCTCTGACTAGACCCTGTATAAAATCAACCCTTGTACTTCAATAGGTTTCTTTCTTAATTAGAATAATTTAATTTAGCATTTGAAAATACATCGAGTCTGAAAATAAGGGAGACTATATCAATTTGGATAATTCCATTTATGGTTTTACCCATTACCCGGTATTAATATCGTTACCAAATTGAACCTCAGGTTCATTAATGGTTGAAACAAATTTCATCCGTACTTCTATTGAATTGAAAGATTTACATAGTCCGATTCAATTTACAGGCTCGTTAAGTTCAATACAAAAAATGACACAAGACACTGTTATAATACTTGTGCTGGCAGTATCCTCGATTTGTTGGGATTTAATCGAGATATAAAAGAGATAATCCATATTAGCAAAAATAACATTGCTTCTTCTTCTAACCATTCAAGGCAGTATTTTCGTGGCCTTCATCAGTGACAAACCTATAGAGCGCTAACACACTGAACTATACAATATGGTACATACTCTGATGCATACCTCTTCTAACGGTCTTAATAGACATAGGACATTTCAAACTAAAGGATTAACGATAAGTTGGCAGGGGCACCCAATATGTTAGAAAGCTTAAATATTAAATGACGTAATTTCATGTAAATTATGAATAACTTTAACAAAATGACCATGATTGCAGCTATTGCGGGTATCCTGACATTCTCTATACTTACAATGGCATCGTTGTCAAGCAATCAGGTATCCGCTCAAATGGCTGACTGTCAAACAACTTTAAGTTTAGCTTCATTTCCAAGAACAGGAACTGTCGGTTCTGATGGTACCCTTCCTGTAAATTTGTTGGGTGAGCTAAAATGCGGTGACTCCGGTATAAGTGGAGCTACTGTAATAATTACAGGTATAGATGACAATAGTAACGATGTTATAACAAATGAAGTGGGTAAATATAATTTACAGCTCCGATTGGGCCCAGGAGAATATGCACTTCAAGCATACTTTGCTGGAGACGAAACTCACATTTCAGCATCAGCATCAAAGACACTCAAAGTTAATGAACTTTCACAAGGGTAGTTGTTACCCTCCTTTTTATTTATAGATTTTATATTAAGTCCTACTGTCATTTGACGGTTAGTTTCTAAATATGAGAGGAATACGGTTTATTCTGTAGCATATCATTATTTTCTTATACAAAGACCCTACGTAGTATCTAGGACAAGTAACTTTATACCATAACTCTCCTAATGACAAATAAAATGGCAACAGTAACTTCTTAATGGACCACGTCGAATAAAATTGAATATTAGTAAATTGGTGTACTTGTGGTTAAACTGGAATTAGATGAAAAAAGATTCGCTACAGATCTAATGTAAGCTCATTGGAAATCACAAGGAAATTCACCCGAGTCTAATCTCAAGTGCGAAGCAAATTTGACGGAATGAATCTCGCTCCATTTTTGATTAACATAATTGGTAAGACAAGGATGAAATTTTATGCCAGTTCCAAATTTTTAATAAATAATCAAATTTACTGATCTATATCATTTTTCTATTATCGATCCTGTGGCATTTAAGATCCAACACCTATAAAAAATAAGAATCGTTGATGTATCCAGCAAAATCAAATCTGAGATCGATCCTGAAAAAAAGAATTTGAATCCTAATTATTAAGATTTTGATACTAAAGAATTATTTTGAAATCATTACAATACAAATTATTCATCGAAGATATATTTCTCAATGAGCAAAGACTTTATTTGACCAATATAGATCCCATCAACTAGAATTATCTTCACGGATGTTTACGAATTTTAAGGCATTCAGTTGAGAAATTATTTGAATTAATGTTTAAAGAAAAAAGAGAGGTTTATCTTTGACCTAAGGCCAAGTTACCTTCGTTGGTTTGGAACATAAAGCCTAAGTTGTTGCATCCTGCTATTGTAAATACTCCAGATACACATTGTGCATTTTGCTCGTTTTCTTGGTCTTGTTCAATTGCTTGCTCTGCATCATTTGATTTTTTGTGTTTTCCTGCCTGCATATGCCATGTTGTCACCAAATGCTACTACCGATCCAATTAGGGCAGCTGCAATAAACATTGCAAAGAGTCCAACCTTATAGTTTTTTGTTATGTTACTCATGGTAATTTACATTGTATAAGTGAAATTACCAATATCTCAGTTTAGACACCTCGATACTGCGATATTTCTCTATGCTATATAACAAGTAATTTATTCTAATAAAGAATTTTATTGTTTTCAGAAAGTAATAAAGTTATTAGCCTAGGGTCATAAAGATAGAGCATCTGCTTGATTTTTTTATATTTTCTAATTGAATCTAATTTAGAATAAAAATGTAAATTAACACGATAATCAGTCTAAAATAGATATACCCAAAGTATTCTCAGGTTAGGCAAATCCTGTTTCAAAATTAGATAAAAATGTTGAGTCGTAATTGATGAGTTCAGATAAAAAATGATGCCTCAGTCAGATGAACTTCCTCCATCATCACTGCCACCGTCACTCCACTCACTGCCACCGTCACTGCCACTCACTGCCACCGTCACTGCCACCGTCACTGCCATCATCGCTATTACCGCTACCTCCTCTTGTGCTGCTGCATTATTTCCAGTGTTTTCTTGACTTTGTGAGTTTGCATTGTTTCCAGAATCAACAGTGCTAGGACCAGAGACTACGCTGCTACCTTGGTTGGAGGCTTGTGATTGTCCAATTCCTTGGTTGGCTGAATTGCCACCACTGCCACTGCCAGTTCCACCTTGTTGTAGTAAAGCATTGCTTCCACTATTTACTTGTTTTTGGAAATTTTCATTATCACAAGATACTATAAGGTCTTACCAGAAACACATTGTGCGTTTTGGTTGGAGGTTTGTGATTGTCCAATTCCTTGGTTGGCTGAATTGCCACCACTACCACTGCCACCTTGTTGTGCTGCTGCGTTATTTCCGGTGTTAGTTTGGCTTTGAGTATTTTTGTTGCTACATGAATTGCTTAAAGAACCGCCTGCTACACATTGTGCGTTTTGGTTTGAGGTTTGTGATTGTCCAATTCCTTGGTTGGCTGAATTGCCACCACTACCACTACCACCTTGTTGTCCTACAGCGTTACTGCCACTATTTGCTTGGTTTTGAGTGCTTGTATTATTACATGAATCAGATACGTCTGAGCCACCTACACATTGTGCGTTTTGGTTTGAGGTTTGTGATTGTCCAATTCCTTGGTTGGCTGAATTGCCACCACTACCACTACCGCCACTTTGAGCTGCTGCGTTGTTTCCGGTGTTAGTTTGGCTTTGAGTATTTGTGTTGTTACATGAATTTGCGGTATTTCCACCAGCTACACATTGTGCGTTTTGGTTGAGGTTTGTGATTGTCCAATTCCTTGGTTGGCTGAATTGCCACCACTACCACTGCCACCTTGTTGTCCTACAGCGTTACTGCCGGTGTTGTTTTGAGTCTGAGTGTTTGCATTGTTTCCTGAACCTGCAGTGTTGCCACCAGAGCTACGCCACTACCTTGGTTGGAGGTTTGTGATTGTCCAATTCCTTGGTTGGCTGAATTGCCACCACTACCACTACCACCTTGTTGTGCTGCTGCGTTGTTTCCGGTGTTAGTTTGGCTTTGAGTATTTGAGTTGTTTCCAGAATCAGTTGTGTTGCCACCAGAAGCTACGCCACTACCCTGGTTGGAGGTTTGTGATTGTCCACCCTTGGTTGGCTGAATTGCCACCACTACCACTGCCACCTTGTTGTCCTACAGCGTTACTACCAGTGTTGTTTTGAGTCTGAGTGTTTGCATTTTGTTTCCCTGAACCTGCAGTGTTGCCACCAGATGAGCTACGCCACTACCTTGGTTGGAGGTTTGTGATTGTCCAATTCTTGGTTGGCTGAATTGCCACCACTACCACTACCACCTTGTTGTGCTGCTGCGTTATTTCCGGTGTTAGTTTGGCTTTGATTATTTGAGTTGTTTCCAGAATCAGTTGTGTTGCCACCAGAAGCTACGCCACTACCTTGGTTGGAGGTTTGTGATTGTCCAATTCCTTGGTTGGCTGCATTGCCACCACTACCACTGCCACCTTGTTGTGCTAAAGCATTGCTTCCACTATTTGCTTGGTTTTGAGTATTCGCGTTGTTACACGAAAAAAGGGTGCCGTTCCCCGATACACAAACACCAAGTTGGACTGCAGATTGTGATTGGCCTATGCCTTGGTTAGCCGTATTGGTTGTAGCTAATACATTCATGGTCATTGAAGTTGGACCTAAAAGCAAAATGAATGATATTGAAACTATAACTAAAGACAGAGCATTTGCATTAATAATGCTACTCATTCAGCACTTATTACGAATATAGGTATATAAAGTCATGTATAGAATTATTAATTTTATTAGAAATTTGTATATAATTTCTTTCTTTATTTTCCAGTCTTCCTTCTGAAATCGTCGTACTCATAGAGGTATTATATCAGTTCTTTTCGTTCAAAAGTGATTCATGTGTTCCAGTTCTGAGAGATTGTTTTTTATTTTTTCTATTTCGCAACAATCACAGTAAATAATGCCAGTCAGCATGTTTTTGCTTAACTTGGAGATCTGAATAAGTTGAACCAAAACGAAATGAGGTATTTTGCCATTGGCTCCTGGTTTTAGTTCAAAAACGGTTTCTTCGTAGTGAGTTCAGAAAAATCAAAACAAGATTTGAACATTTTATGTTTTGTAAGTTTGCATTGTATCATATCTTTTTCTGTTGCATCATTAAACATAATCTAATAGAACATTTTCCAGTTGTGGATCTGGTTGCAATTTGTGGTTAGATTCAACAGATCCCAGATATTTCTGCGGGTGGATCCGGGCATTATTTTTGTAAATAAAAGATTTGTTTGTATCAAAAGGATCTACCAAGGAGAAAGCAAGGTTTTGGCTTAAAGGGTGTCTTCCTTATGATATTACATCGAGATAATACATGCTGAGAGGCATCTTTATATCTTGATCCCCAGTAAAAACCTGTTCGTGTTTTTCTAAAAGTCTTTATCTAGTTCTCTAATTATGTCTACCGACAATAGCAACTCTGCTTAGCCCTCTCCCCTATAAAAAAGTTTTAAAAAATTGGTCACCCCCTGCATTCAAAACCTTTTCAGGATCCAACAGACTATTTCATTAAAAGATAGAGATTTGTTTCAATTTCGCCCTTCTTATGTATAAATTTAAAAATAGAAAGAGCCACCCGCTACTGTCATTAAATCACTTTGATTTTGAGACACTATTAATCCTGATATGCCGATAAGTCAAACATGTGCAACTAATTTACAATGCTGGCAATCCATCTTTGATATGATATTGCAAAGCCATGTTGTTCGTTGAAAATCTTGAGGATATCCACAGGTCTAAATGATAGATAAAGTAATTCGATATTCTACAAATCTTGATTAGAATTCAAGAGATGATGTCACAGGGTTAGTTTTATGGTTTCTTGAGGTTACATTGATCTTGAATGGTCATCGCAATTAAGAAATAATAATATGAATGATAGAAAGACAATATGTCTAATTCAGGTGCTGGTCAATTAAGACGAGATCAACGTCAAGATTGGGAGAGCGTAGCCGCAGGGTGGCAAAAGTGGTTTTAGGACATTTGAAAAGGTGCTTATAAAATGAGTGACAGACTAATAGAGATGGCAAAAATAAAACCAGCTTCTAAAGTTCTTGATATTGCGACTGGTAAGGGAGAACCTGCAATTACTGTAGCTAAATGCGTTGGCACCAGTGGTCATGTATTGGCTACGGACATATCATCACAAATGTTATCAATAGCAAGAAAGAGAGCTATCGCAGAGCATTTGGAAGGAATAATTGACTTTAAAGAAGGCGATGCAGTAACGATCCCCTTGCCGGAATTAAGTTTTGACTCGGCATTATGTAGATTGGGATTAATGTTTTTAGAAGATCTCGACTCAGGACTAGTTAATATCAATAAATCATTGGTTAACGGTGGACGTTTTGCGGCTAGTGTTTGGGCAACATCAGAGAAAGTTCCTCAACTTGCCCTGGCTTTGGATATAGTAAGAAAGGAACTTGATATTTCATCGCCCCCTCCGCTTGGAACACCGGGACCATTCAGTTTAGCTGATGAAAATATTCTTAAGGAGTCTTTTGTAAGGTGCGGATTCAAAGTCATAGAAATTGAACGGATTAATATAGCCTTTGAATTCGATTCTGCTTTAGAATACACAAATTTTACTAAAGATATAGCCGCACCGGTTCTTAGATTGTTAAATGATCAAACTAGAGATCGCAAGGAGAAGATATGGGAAGCAGTTACAGTAGAGGCAACAAAATATGTAAAAGATAATACGGGTTCCATAGTTTTAGATAATGAAGCTATATGTATTGTGGGTGAAAAACAATAACCTATCCCTGGAAACTTTTATGGGTTTACCTCATAGTTTAACATTGCGATATTAACCGAGTATATATCTAGCGTGTAGTGCAGATTCCAAAGTTGGTAATATAGAAACCGTTAGGCTAATTAAACGAGTCAATTCAATAAGGTAGAGAAAAAATACAAATTCATTATAGAAAAATATGCCTCAGCTGCATTGGACAAAACCTTTGTTGAAAGCCATTTTTATTAATACAATGGGCCATGATATCAATGCATTTGAAATCATCGTATAAATAGATGACCTTTAAAGTATTTTACAGAGTAATCATCATATTAACAATGGATAGAAATTTTAATACTCCATTATGCATTTGTTTTGTATCAATATTTCTAACAATTGTTTGTGTGATGTACGGTGGTGTCACTATAATTCACAAATCATATTCGCAACAACGAAATACGACAATACCTTTGGATGAACAAGCGACCAAACTTCCTGATGGAAATACAGCGACCAAACCCTACCTATCTATTACCATGCAAACAATCAAGGATTCTGGAGGTTATAGTTCTACTGGAGAGCGATACATTCCTACAGACGGAAGTGTAACGGTCATAGTGGATGAAAATGGAAACTTCAAAGTCCTAAACCACTTTTTGCCACCCTGCGGCTACGCTCTCCCAATCTTAAATTAGTCTCACCTTAATTGACCTTTCCTAGTTAGACGTATTGTCTTTCTCTATATTCTGTTATTGTTCTTCAGTACATTGACCATTCAAGATAAATGTGACCTCAAAAACCATAAAACTAACTCTGAGACATCATCTCTTGAATTCTAATCCAAGATTTGTAGAATATCGAATTACTTTATCTATCATTTAGACCGTGGATATCCTCAAGATTTTCAACGAACAACATGGCTTTGCAATATCATATCAAAGATGGATTGCCAGCATTGTAAATTAGTTGCAGATGTCTGACTTATCGGCATACCACGATTAATAGTGTCTCAAAATCAAAGTGATTTAATGACAGTAGCGGGTGGCTCTTTCTATTTTTTAAATTTATACATAAAGAGGACAAGAAATTGAGCAAATCTCTATCTTTTAATGAAATAGTCTGTTGGATCCTGAAAAGGTTTTGAATGCAGGGGGTGACAATTTTTTAAAACTGTATTTTTATAGGGAGAGAGGCGTAACAGAGTTGCTATTGTCGGTAGACATAATTGAAGATAGATAAAGACTTTTAGAAAAACACGAACAGGTTTTTACTGGGATCAAGATATAAAAGATGCCTCTCAGCATGTATTATCTCGATCCTCAATATCATAAGGAGAACACCCTTTAAGCCGTCTTACTTTCTCCTTGGTAGATCCTTTTGATACAAACAAATCTTTTATTTACAAAAATAATGCGGATCCACCCGCAGAAATATCTGGGATCTGTTGAATCTAACCACAAGTGCAACCAGATCCACAACTGGAAAATGATCTATTAGATTATGTTTAATGATGCAATAGAAAAAGATGTAATGATACAATGCAAACTTACAAAAACATAAAATGTTCAAATCTTGTTTTGATTTTCTGAACTCACTACGAAGAAACCGTTTTTTGAACTAAAACCAGGGGTAATGGCAAAATACCTCATTTTCGTTTTTATTTCAACTTATTCAGATCTCAAGTTAAGCAAAAACATGCTGACTGGCATTATTTACTGTGATTGTTTGCGAAATAGAAAAAATAATAAACAAGGCTCTCAGAACTGGAACACATGAATCACTTTTGAACAAAAAGAACTATTATAATACTACCTCTAGAAGTAGAACGATTTCAGAAAGAATACTGGAATATAGAAAAAGAAATTATATACAAATTTCTAATAAAATTAATAATTCTATACATGACTTTATATACCTATATTCGTAATAAGTGCTGAATGAGTAGCATTATTAATGCAAATGCTCTGTCTTTAGTTATAGTTTCAATATCATTCATTTTGCTTTTAGGTCCAACTTCAATGACCATGAATGTATTAGTTTCCCAACCAATACGGCTAACCAAGGCATAGGCCAATCACAATCTGCAGTCCAACTTGGTGTTTGTGTATCAGGAACGGCACCCTTTTTTCGTGTAACAACGCGAATACTCAAAACCAAGCAAATAGTGAAGCAACGCTTTAGCACAACAAGGTGGCAGTGGTAGTGGTGGCAATTCAGCCAACCAAGGAATTGGACAATCACAAACCTCCAACCAGGGTAGTGGCGTAGCATCTGTGGTAATACAACTGATTCTGAAACAACTCAAATAATCCAAAGCCAAACTAACACCGGAAACAACGCAGCACAACACAAGGTGGTAGTGGTAGTGGTGAATTCAGCCAACCAAGGAATTGGACAATCACAAACCTCCAACCAAGGTAGTGGCGTAGCATCTGGTGGCAACACTGCAGGTTCAGGAAACAACGCAAACACTCAGACTCAAAACAACACCGAAGTAACGCTAATAGGGACAACAAGGGCAGTGGAGTGGTGGCAATTCAGCCAACCAAGGAATTGACAATCACAAACCTCAACAAGGTAGTGGCGTAGCTTCTGGTAATTTATGATTCTGAAACAACTCAAATAACCAAAGCCAAACTAACACCGGAAACAACGCAGCAGCACAACAAGGTGGTAGTGGTAGTGGTGGCAATTCAGCCAACCAAGGAATTGGACAATCACAAACCTCCAACCAAGGTAGTGGCGTAGCATCTGGTGGCAACACTGCAGGTTCAGGAAACAACACAAACACTCAGACTCAAAACAACACCGGCAGTAACGCTGTGTAGGACAACAAGGTGGCAGTGGTAGTGGTGGCAATTCAGCCAACCAAGGAATTGGACAATCACAAACCTCCAACCAAAACGCACAATGTGTGGCTGGTGGAAATACCGCAAATTCATGTAACAACACAAATACTCAAAGCCAAACTAACACCGGAAACAACGCAGCAGCTCAGAGTGGCGGTAGTGGTAGTGGTGGCAATTCAGCCAACCAAGGAATTGGACAATCACAAACCTCCAACCAAAACGCACACAATGTGTAGTGGCTCAGACGTATCTGATTCATGTAATAATACAAGCACTCAAACCAAGCAAATAGTGGCAGTAACGCTGTAGGACAACAAGGTGGTAGTGGTAGTGGTGGCAATTCAGCCAACCAAGGAATTGGACAATCACAAACCTCAAACCAAAACGCACAATGTGTAGCAGGCGGTTCTTTAAGCAATTCATGTAGCAACAAAAATACTCAAAGCCAAACTAACACCGGAAACAACGCAGCAGCACAACAAGGTGGTAGTGGTAGTGGTGGCAATTCAGCCAACCAAGGAATTGGACAATCACAAGCCTCCAACCAAAACGCACAATGCGTTTCTGGTAAAGACCTTATAGTATCTTGTGATAATGAAAATTTCCAAAAACAAGTAAATAGTGGAAGCAACGCTTTAGCACAACAAGGTGGAACTGGCAGTGGTAGTGGTGGCAATTCAGCCAACCAAGGAATTGGACAATCACAAGCCTCCAACCAAGGTAGCAGCGTAGTCTCTGGTCCTAGCACTGTTGATTCTGGAAACAACGCAAACTCACAAAGTCAAGAAAACACTGGAAATAATGCAGCAGCACAAGAGGGAGGTAGCGGTAATAGCGATGATGGCAGTGACGGTGGCAGTGACGGTGGCAGTGATGATGGCAGTGATGATGGCAGTGATGATGGAGGAAGTTCATCTGACTGAGGCATCATTTTTTATCTGAACTCATCAATTACGACTCAACATTTTTTATCTAATTTTTGAGCTAAGGATTTGCTAACCTGAGAATACTTTGGGTATATCTATTTTAGACTGATTATCGTGTTAATTTACATTTTATTCTAAATTAGATTCAATTAGAAAATATAAAAAAATCAAGCAGATGCTCTATCTTTATGACCCTAGTCTAATAACTTTATTACTTTCTGAAAACAATAAAATTCTTTATTAGAATAAATTACTTGTTATATAGTATAGAGAAATATCGCAGTATCGAGTGTCTAAACTGAGATATTGGTAATTTCACTTATACAATGTAATTACCATGAGTAACATAACAAAAAACTATAAGGTTGGACTCTTTGCAATGTTTATTGCAGCTGCCCTAATTGGATCAGTAGTAGCATTTGGTGACAACATGGCATATGCAGGCGGAAAACACAAAAAATCAAATGATGCAGAGCAAGCAATTGAACAAGACCAAGAAAACGAGCAAAATGCACAATGTGTATCTGGAGTATTTACAATAGCAGGATGCAACAACTTAGGCTTTATGTTCCAAACCAACGAAGGTAACTTAGCCTTAGGTCAAAGATAGACCTCTTTTTTTTAACAATTAATCAAATAATTTCTTAACTAAATACTTTAAAATTAGTAAGCATCTGTGCAGATAATTCTAGTTGATGGGATCTATATTAGTCAAATTAAAGTCTTTGCTCATTGAGAAATATATCTTCGATGAATAATTTGTATTGTAATGGTTTCTAAATAATTCTTTAGTATCAAAATCTTAATAATTAGGATTTCAAATTCTTTTTTCCAGAATCGATCTCAGATTTGATTTTGCTAGGATACATCAACGATTCTTATTTTTATAGGTGTTGAATCTTAAATGCCACACGATCGGGAATAGAAAAATGATATAGATCAGTAAATTTGATTATTTATTAAAAATTTGGAACTGGCATAAAATTTCATCCTTGTCTTACCAATTATGTTAATCAAAAATGGAGCGAGATTCATTCCGTCAAATTTGCTTCGCACTTGAGATTAGACTCGGGTGAATTTCCTTGTGATTTCCAATGAGCTTACATTAGATCTGTAGCGAATCTTTTTTCATCTAATTCCAGTTTAACCACAAGTACACCAATTTACTAATATTCAATTTTATTCGACGTGGTCCATTAAGAAGTTACTGTTGCCATTTTATTTGTCATTAGGAGAGTTATGGTATAAAGTTACTTGTCCTAGATACTACGTAGGGTCTTTGTATAAGAAAATAATGATATGCTACAGAATAAACCGTATTCCTCTCATATTTAGAAACTAACCGTCAAATGACAGTAGGACTTAATATAAAATCTATAAATAAAAAGGAGGGTAACAACTACCCTTGTGAAAGTTCATTAACTTTGAGTGTCTTTGATGCTGATGCTGAAATGTGAGTTTCGTCTCCAGCAAAGTATGCTTGAAGTGCATATTCTCCTGGGCCCAATCGGAGCTGTAAATTATATTTACCCACTTCATTTGTTATAACATCGTTACTATTGTCATCTATACCTGTAATTATTACAGTAGCTCCACTTATACCGGAGTCACCGCATTTTAGCTCACCCAACAAATTTACAGGAAGGGTACCATCAGAACCGACAGTTCCTGTTCTTGGAAATGAAGCTAAACTTAAAGTTGTTTGACAGTCAGCCATTTGAGCGGATACCTGATTGCTTGACAACGATGCCATTGTAAGTATAGAGAATGTCAGGATACCCGCAATAGCTGCAATCATGGTCATTTTGTTAAAGTTATTCATAATTTACATGAAATTACGTCATTTAATATTTAAGCTTTCTAACATATTGGGTGCCCCTGCCAACTTATCGTTAATCCTTTAGTTTGAAATGTCCTATGTCTATTAAGACCGTTAGAAGAGGTATGCATCAGAGTATGTACCATATTGTATAGTTCAGTGTGTTAGCGCTCTATAGGTTTGTCACTGATGAAGGCCACGAAAATACTGCCTTGAATGGTTAGAAGAAGAAGCAATGTTATTTTTGCTAATATGGATTATCTCTTTTATATCTCGATTAAATCCCAACAAATCGAGGATACTGCCAGCACAAGTATTATAACAGTGTCTTGTGTCATTTTTTGTATTGAACTTAACGAGCCTGTAAATTGAATCGGACTATGTAAATCTTTCAATTCAATAGAAGTACGGATGAAATTTGTTTCAACCATTAATGAACCTGAGGTTCAATTTGGTAACGATATTAATACCGGGTAATGGGTAAAACCATAAATGGAATTATCCAAATTGATATAGTCTCCCTTATTTTCAGACTCGATGTATTTTCAAATGCTAAATTAAATTATTCTAATTAAGAAAGAAACCTATTGAAGTACAAGGGTTGATTTTATACAGGGTCTAGTCAGAGCTGTTGTAAATATACATAATAATATTTGAGAGCTTTGAATACTAACGACCTAAAGTACACGAAATAAGTAGTTTCTTAATATACTATTAATTAAAAGATGATGTATGAATCCCGATCCTAAATTAAATGAAAGTAACCTTTTTACAAATACCAAAAGCAATAATTATTATTACAAACCCAAATTAGTGGAAACTTATGTTGATGTTTTTGCTTCTTCGATCGAATTTTATTCTAGAGTCTACAGCGCGTTTATTGAGGCCTTCTCTGTACCATTTACTGATGCGAGAGAAGATCTAAAAGAAATAAAAAAGGAAGCTATAGTTGGTAATGCCTTGATGTTTACTAGCTATGATAAACAACAAGAAATCTACGATAAATCTGAAAAAATAATACTTTCTAAAATACGTAATAAATTTGATACAAACTTTAGAGATAAAGCATTTGTGGCATCTCTTTCAGAATTTGTTAAAAGCTATTGCGACATTGCGAAAATTACAGGAGCTGGATTGATATATCAATACATCTCCAATGTGAACTCCTTTTGGAACAATGAATTTATCGAACCTTTGAGAGATGTAATATATAGAACCCCGTGTCACAAGATCCACTCTGAAAACAAATATTCTCTATTTCATTATGATTTGCCTCAAGAAAATAATCATAGACAAAAAAATGATGAAAATGAGATTGTCAAAAAAGGAATGCCAAGTACAAAACTAGCATCTGGTGGATTTACTACTCCTGTATCTACACCTCTACTGATTATCTATGCCTTTATTAACAGAAATTACATTCTCGACCTTCTTCCCGATTCGAGTATCGTTAGAAATTTTCAAAAACAAGGCTTTGATGTCTATACTACTGATTGGGGAACTCCAAGTGCATATGATAAGGAACTAACTGTGGGACATTATGTGAACCATTATCTTACCGACGCAATCGATCACATACTGGAGCATTCAAATTCTGAAAAGGTTTCATTATTGGGTTATTGTTGGGGAGGTGACCTGGCTCTTATGCTGGCAGCACTACATCCTGAAAAAATAAAGAACATAGTGACTTTTGCAACACCAGGTGATTTTAGTGTTGATAATAATCTCTTAAGCGTGTGGACAAAAAGCATAAACGCCAATTCTATTGTAGATACATTCGGTAATACTCCGAGTGGGTTTATTAATAGTTCATTTTTGCTCAGGAGCCCAATAGATTTTCTGCACAAATATCCTCACTTTTTCTTTGAGGGAAAACCTAAAGACATAGATTCCATGATCCAATTCTTCGCAACAGAGACTTGGCTATATGATAGCCCTCCTATTATAGGCGAGATATACAAGCAATTTGTAAATGACTGTTACAAGAAAAATCTGCTAATAAAAAATGAAATGATAATAGGGAAAAATGATAGGATTGAATTGAGTAAAATTAAACAACCTTACTTAAATGTAATTGCGAAGAGGGATGACTTGGTTGATCCCTCATCAAGTAGGGCGATTAATAATGCGATAGGAAGTGTAGACAAATCAATCATAGAATTCAATTCAGGTCATGTTGGTGCTTGTATAAGTTCTAGAGCACATGAACAGTTGTGGCCTAAGGTAGGTGACTGGTTAAAAAGCAGGTAATGACAAACAAGTACCGTTTTCGTAGTTCCTCCTCGCAATAAACTTAGAGTTTTCGATTCAATGGGATATTTTAGCATATTTTATAGTTATTGCCATCCCTATTCAATGCATCATAACTTGTTCTACAAAACAGTCAAAAAGCAATTATATATATTAACATTGATTGTTATTGATATGCAATTCATAATATTATCTATCATAATACTATTTGGTGCAGGTGTTTTATTACAAAATGACAAAGAGGTCCTGAGTCAACCTTATCAAATTGTAAATGAAACTGCGGATCACAACCTCAATAAGTTAGTAACAAATTCTTTAAATTTATCTGCTCCAGTATATCAGGCATACTCTGGAATCTTCCTGGGAACTAAAAATTTATCATCCGACCCTCCTTTAATAAGTGAAGATCATGCAATTGAAAAAGCAGTTATGAAAAACGTAGGCAATGTAACCAATAATATGACCTTCATAAATACTCATTTACCAGATGGTACAATTCAGAGCGCAGCCAAGGGAGTTATTACATCTGAAGATGGACAAAACATTAGTTGGATTTCCTCAGACATTGGAATTATTAATGACCAAGGTGAGTTGTTCCATGGAATTGTTCAATTTGAAATTACAAATAGTTCAAGTTTCTCATTTCTGAATAATGCTACAGGTATAGACACACAGACTCCCGACATAAAGAGGACAATTTGGTTAGTTGAGAAGTAAAATAAAGCGGAGTGGAGAATGAATACACTAGTAAATGTTTATTGAAATGGCCTTTAGACCCATGGATATCGTATGATGTCATCTCTTTTGGAATGATTGTTTGTTTTAAGGCTGTGGGATCAGTACACCATGGGATGAGGTTTTTCACAAAATAATGTCAAATTTGTTTTACATACCATCGAGCAATATCCGATTACACTTTGTTTATGAAGTTGCATCACGTAATGCCGTCTATTCAAACTGCATTACAAGGTGTGCAAGAGGATTCAAGGAAATGCCTTCTATGAAATTCATAATTCATAAGAAGATTTGAACACGTTGAAAAACTGGATAATAGGATTCCGGTTTGTTTAAATATAGGTTTCAAGAAATTCCCAACGAATCACATTAATGTCAGGGATTTTTGTAACTAGTGCAATAACTCTATTATTCATATCTCTTGTTCTAGGTAATATTGTTCAAGTCTATTCGATTGGGTCCAATTCCAAACATGGTTCCCACATATCGATACAGAATCAACCGAATTCTGACATAGAAAAGTATGGCTTGTCAGTCAACAATTTATCTAAATCATATGCAGAACAAATCATAACATCATGCTACAATAATGATGATCACTGTCCTATGATGGCTCTAGATGAGCTCAATAAAACAGCAAGTCGGCAAATTGTTTTAGGAACTTTTTCGGATCTTGTTAGGCTTTATGATGAAAACAATTACTCTTGTCATCATGAGGGTCATCATCTTGGGATGTGGCTGTATGATTATACAAGCAATTTGAAAGAGGCACTCCATCATGCTACAATACTCTGTGGAGGTTCAGTTTACCATGGAATCTTTCAAAGTCTTTTTGGGGGGGAGCAATTTGTTCATAATATAGATAAAAATCAGATCATGATTACACAGCTATGCCCTATCGGCCAAGAAAACGTCACTTGGTTACACGAACGGGACTGTATTCATGGAATAGGACATGGTTTAGTGAAATTATACAAATTCAATACTACAGCTGCTGTTGATCGTTGTAATGAGTTCATACCACTATGGGCACAAAGCGCATGCTCAAGAGGTGTATTTATGGAGAACACCGAATACTTCTTAGAAACCGGAAAAGGTAATTTTGACAAAAATGACATTTATTATCCTTGCAACACGACCGTTGAAAGGGCACCTCGGTGCAGAGTTTTCAACGAGTGCGATATTTAAGGATGTCATTTTTGTCAAAAATTACTTTTTCCAGTTTCTAGAAGTATTCGATGTTCTATAAATACACCTCTTGAGCATGCGCGCTGTATATGAATATTATGAACTTCATTTGAAAAACGATCAACAACATTGAATTTGTATAATTTCACTAAACCATGTCTATTACGGTCCGTTCGTGTAACAAGTGACACTGCTGGCCGGCTGCTTACATAACAATCATGATCTGATTTTTATCTGTATTATGAACAAGTTGCTCCCAGGCTTGAAAGATTCCGTAAACTGAACCTCCACGAAATGTTGTACCAGCATGTTGAGTGCCTCTTTCAAATTGCTGTATACAGCCCGCATCTACAAGATGATGACCTAATGATGACAAAAAATCAATGATTTTCATCATAAAGTAGCAAGATATCGAAAAGATTCCTAAAAACAATTTGCTCTGTACCCCTTTGATAAATCTAAATAGAGACGTGATCATCATTATTATGGCATGATATTATGATTTGTTCTATATATATTTAGATAAATTGTTGACTGACAAGCCATACTTTTCTGTCAGAATTCGGTTGATATATCGATGTACGGGGTATATTTGGAGTGGACTAATCGATAGACTGGAACAATATTTACTTAGAATAATAGATATGAATGCTAGGATTATTGCACTAGTTACAAAAATCCCGCGACCATTGATTCATTTGAGAATTTCTTGAACCTATATTTAGCCCATCTATCAGTTTATCAACGTGTTCAAATCTTCTTATGAATATGAATTTCATAGAAGGCATTTCTGAACCTTGTAATGCAGTTTGAAAACGTTACGTGTTGCAGCTTCTCAAGCAAGGAGTGTAATCGAAGTATTGCTCGATGTATGTAAAACAAATTTGACATTATTTGTGAAAATGTCTATATCACAGCCTTAAAACAAACAATCATTCCAAAGAATGACATCATACGATATCCGTGGAATCTAAAAGGCCGTCAAATAAATTGAATTATGATTTCATTCTCCCTCCACTTTGCTCAACTAACCAAATTGTCTCATGTCGGGGTCTGTAATGATATACCTATGTATTATTCAGAAATGAAACATAATATATTTTCAGTGAACAATTCATGGAACCTTCACCTTGGTCATTAATAATTCCAATGTCATACTGAAATCCAACTAATGTTTTGTCCATCTTCCAGATGTAATAACTCCGTAACTGCATGCTCTGAGTAATATATCTGGTAAATGAGTATTTATGAGTCATATTATTGAGATTTACATTACCTCCCGTTTTCATAACTGCTTTTTCAATTGCATGATCCCTTATTAAAAAGGAGGGTCCGGATGATAAATTTTTATTTCCCCAGGAAGATTTCCAGTATGCCTGATATATAGATTTAAAGGAGTGATACTAAGCTATTGAGTGTGATCCGCAGTTTCGTGGAACTCAGGACCTCTTTGTCATTTTGTAATAAGGCGCACTACAAATAATATTATGATAGGTAATATTATGAATTGCATATCAATAACAATCAATGTTAATATATATAATTGCTTTTTGACTATTTTGTAGAACAAGTTATGATGCGTTGAAATAAGGGATGGCAATAACTATAAAACTAATAACAAAAATATCCCCGTTGTCGAAACTCTAAGTTTATTACGAGGAGAATGCGAGGACGGGTAAGCTGACTGTCATTTACCTAGCACAGTCACCCACTAGGCACGTGACCATGCTCTGAGTATACTAAGCGCAACGTACAGATTGAATTCTATGATTGATTTGTCATATATCATATGTGAATCGCTGGGGTCTTATTAGGGTTGTTTGAATTTTACTTTCCATTCAATCTATCATTTTTCCCTATTATCATTTCTATTAACAATTTTTTATTTGTAACAGTCATTTACAAATTTAGCAGTATATCTCATATAATAGGAGGGCTATCATATAATTGAGGACTCTGTTGCGAGTCATGGATCTATGTCTTTGGGTTTTCCCTGAAAGAAATTATTTATTGGGCTCTGAAGAGGTAGTTATTGATGGCTTACTAAGTATTACCGAATGTATCTACAATAGGAGTGGCGTTTTACTTTTTGTCCGCTAAGAGATTATTATCGGCATCGTCGCACCTGGTGTTGCAAAGGCACTTATGATTCTTTATTTTTCGGGGATACTGTGCTGCCAGCGCAAAATTACAACAACAACAATAATGGGCACCTTTCAAATTTGGAATAATGATGACCGTCGTAGATAATAGTTTCGCATAATCTCACAGTTGTTCCTTATCGCCTGCACTTGGGTTCCCCCAATCCGGCAAGTATCGAAGCCCTTGTTTTGAAAATTTCTGAGATACTCGAATCCCGGAAGGAGGTCCGGCGGAGAATGTAATTTCTGTTAATAAAGGCATATGTCAGTAAATTTCTTATTCCCAGTGAAATCCACCGAATTAGTTTTAACAAGCTGGCATTCCTTTTTGACAATCTATTACAATATTTATCTATAATTATATATGGTAAAATCATAATGAAATAGAGTATTTGTTTTCAGGGTGGATCTTAATGACACGAGAATTCTATATTACGCTCAGAAAGATTTCGATAAATTCATTGTTCCAAAAGGAGTTCACATTGGAGAAATGTATTGATATATCAATCAGCTATACAATTTTCGCAATGTCACGTAGCTTTAACAAATTCTGAAGGAGATATACAATAACATAAGGGTTTAACATCAAATATTGCATATTTTAGAGTATTATTTTTCAGATTTATCGTAGATATTGTTTATCAATAACTAGTAAACATCAAAGGCATGCAACTATAACTTCCTTTTTTATTTCTTTTATCTTCTCTCGCATCAGTAAATATTTTTAAGAGGCCTCCAATCTGTGGAATACAGAATAAAAATTCTGATCGAAAACTCAAAAACATCAACATAAGTTTCCGCTAGGTTTGTAAACAACATTATTTAACTTATTATTTAAAAAGTTATATTTAATTTAGGATCAGATTCATACATCATCTTTAATTAATAATATTAGAGAGCACTGACTAAAGTCGTTGAAAATTCAAAACTCTCAAATATATTATTATGTATATTTAACAGCTCTGTTTAGACCTATTTAAAATCATTCTCTTAATGGTTTCTTTCTTAATTAAGAATAATTTAATTTAGCATTTGAAAATTATCGAGTCTGTAAGGAGACTAATCAATTTGGGATAATTCCATTTGTGGTTTTACCGATACCCGTGATATCGTTACCAAATTGGTACCTCCGGAATTCATTAATGGATTGAAACAAATTTCTATATTGGGTGGAAAATTTACGTAGTCCGGTTACGAATAGGGTAAATTCAATACAAAAAATGACACAAGATTACTGTTATAATACTGTGCGTCGATTTGTTGGATTTATCGAGATATAAAAGAGATAATCTTGATAGCAAAGAAATAACATTGCTAATCTTTCTGGCACCATTCAGAGCGTATTTCGTGGCCTTCATCAGTGACAAACCTATAAAGTATGTGCTTTGTATGACACTTTCTGATACCTCTTCTAACGATGCCAATAAGGGTGATAAAGAATTAACGATAAGTAACGAGGAAAATTAGAAGCAAATATTAAGATGACGTAATTTCATGAAAATTATAGTAACTACAACAAAATGACCATGATGCAGCTTGTGCAGTATCCTCTATACTACAATGGCATCGTTGTCAAGCAATCAGGTATCCCATCTCAAATGGCTGTCAAACAACTTTAAGTTACAACACAATTTCAGAACTAAGATAAATAATTCGATATTTTATCTGTAAGTATTGTTGAAAATGGTGACTCCGGTATAAATGGAGCTACTGTAATAATTACGAGGTATAGACAATGTAACGATGTTGCAACAAATGAAGTGGAAGTAAGCTATAATTTACAGCTCGAGTTGGAAGCTACAGTATGCACTTCAAGCATACTTTTGCGTAGGTTTCACATTTCAGCATCAGCATCAAGACACTCCAAAGTTAGCGAACTTTCACAAGGTAGTTGTTACCCTCCTTTATTTATAGATTTTATATTAAGTCTGTCATTTTGATATAATTCAGATTTCCTATGAGAGTATACGGTATCATTATTTTCTTATACAAAGACCCCTACGTAATATCTAGGACAACAATAATACCCATAACTCTCCTAATGACAAATAAAATGAACTTAACAATAGCGTATGGACCCGCGTCAATAAAATTGAATATTAGTAAATTATTGCTAATGGTTAAACTGGAATTAGATGAAAAAGTTCTTTGAGATCAATGTAAACCATTGGGGGAAATCACAAAAGTCACCCAATGATCCTAATCTCAGTGCGAGCAAATTTGACGAATGAATCTCATTATTTTTGATTAACATATTGGTAGACAGGGTAAATTTTATGCCGGATTCCAAATTTTAATAAATAATCAAATTTACTGATCTATCATTTTTCTATTCCCGATCGTGTGGCATTTAGATTCAACGCGTCCCGTAAAGTGTTGATATATCCAAATCAAATCTGGATCAAATTCTGGAAAAAATTTAATCTAATTATTAAGATTTTGATAACAAGAATTATTTAGAAACCATTACAATACAAATTATTCATCGAATTATATTTCTCAATGAACAATTTATTTGACAATAGATCCCATCAATAAGTATCTTCACCAGATGTTTACTATTTCAGTTGAAATTATTTGAATAAATGTTTAAAAGAAAAGGAGGTTTATCTTTGACCTAAGGCAAGTTGCGCTTCGTTGGTTTGAGTTTAAAGCCTAAGTTGATATCATATATGTAAATACTCAATTTTACATTGCATTTTGCTCATTTCTTGGTCTTGTTCAATTGCTTGCTCTGCATCATTTGATTTTATTTTGGGATTATACCGTATTTGTCATAAATGCTACTAGGGGCAGCTACAACAAACATTGCAAGAAATCCAACCTTATAGTTTTTGATATGTTACTCATATTAATTACATGTATAAGTGAAATTACCAATATCTCTGCGTATTTCTCTATACTATATAACAAGTATTTATTCTAATAAAAAATTTTGTTTTCAGAAAGTAATAAGTTATTAGACTAGAGATCAGCATCTGCTTGTTTTTATATTTCTAATTGAATCTAATTTAAGAATAAAATGTAAATTGGCGTGTCAGTCTAGAATAGCATACTTAAAGCTATTCTCGAGTTAGCAAAATCGCAGCTCAAAATTAGATAAAAAAACGAGTCATGTGATGAGTTCGGAATAAAAATGTGCCTCAGTCAGATGGGCTCCTCCATCATCACTTGCCATCATCACAGCATCATCACTTTGCCGTCACTGCCACCGTCACTGCCATCATCGCTATTACCGCCTCCCTCTTATATACTTTTCTAACTACATTGGTAAGAATCAACAGTGGATCAAGTTGCAGCGGTGGAAGGAGCTTGTGTGTCAATTCCTTGGTTGGCTAGTACATATACCTTCTGATCACTATGAAGCGTTGCTCCTGTTGCGACCTGAAATTTTTGTTATCTGGAATGCTAAAGGTCATACGAAACGCATTGTGATGGTGGAGGCATGATGTCAATTCCTTGATTTGGCTACCCTCACTACCGCCTTGTTAATGCATATGGTGATGTTGGAACGGCTTTGGTATTTTTATTTATATGAATTGTAAACCGCCTGCTACTGTGCGTTTTGGTTTGGTGTTGTCAATTCCACTGATTTAACGGAGTACCACCACTACCGCTACCGCCTTGTTGTCTACAGCATTACTATATATTTGCTTGGTTTTGAGAATAACTATGATATTACATGGTGAATGCATCTGAGCCGCCACATTGTGCGTTTTGGTGGGGTTTGTGATTGTCAATTCCTTGGTTGGCACGAATTGCCACCGCTACCCGCTACTACTGAGCTGCTGCGTTATTTCCGTGTTGGATTTGGCTGAGTATTTGTGTTGTTACATGGGTTTGCGGTATTTCCACATTGTGCCCATTTGGTGGAGGGTTTGTGTTCCTTTGATTTACCGCTACCGCGCCGCCGTCTACGGCACGTCTTGCTGATCTGGGCGTTTCGATCCTGAACCTGCAGTGTTACCGCCAGTGCTGCATGCGGAGGTTTGTGTTGTCAGTCCCGGCACGAATTGCCACCGCTACCACTACCGCGCCTGACCGTGCTGCTCCGATGTTGAATTTGGCTGTGCGGGCCACCGGGAAATCGATTAATGACCTGCCGGAAGCCGCGCTGTTTGATCTACTGATGTGTTACAGTATCTGAGTGGCACGTTGTTTCCTGAACCTGCAGTGTTGCCGCCGTGCTGCACCTATACCCGCTGCGGGAGGGGATTTGTGTTGTCAATTCTGGTGGCTGGTGCCACCACTACCGCACTGACCGCGCGCTCCGGTGTTGGATTTGGCACTGGTTATTTGAGTTGTTTCCAGAATCAGTTATATTACCGCAGTGCTACATACCGCCTGGTTGGAGGTTTGTGATTGTCCAATTTGGCTGGTGCCACCCACTACGCGCCTTGTTGTGTAACAAAGCGTTGCTTCCACTATTTGCTGGTTTTCTGTTGCGTTGCACGAAAAAAAGGTGCTGTTCCCCATACGCAGAGCACCAAGATTGAATGCCAGATTGTGATTGGTTATGCGCGATTTAGCCGTATTGGTTTGCATTCATGGTCATTAATTGAATAAAAAGCAAAATAGTGATGTGAAACTGTAACTAAAGACAGAGCATTTACTGCTACTCGTCAGCTTTACTTACAGCGAATATAGGTATAAATAAAGTTATTAATTTTATTAGGGAGCTGTATATAATTTCTTTTTCCTGTTATTATTCTTTCTGAAATCGTCAAATCTCGAAGTATTATAATAGTTCTTTTGTTCAAAGGAGGTATTCATGTGTTTCAGTTCTGAGCTTGTTTATTATTTTTTCTATTTTTAACAATCACAGTATGCCGGTCGAGCATGTTTTGTAACTTGGATCTGAATAAGTTGAAATAAAAACGAAATGGCTTTAGTTCAAAAACATTTCTTCGTAGTGGACTATTCAGAAAATCAAAAACAATTTGAACATTTATATTTTTGTAAGTTTACGTATATCATTACATCTTTTATTTAAGAAATCATTAAATAATCTAATAGATCATTTTCCAGTTTAGTTGGAATCCCAGATATTTCTGCGAATTGAATCGAATGCATTATTTTTGTAAAATAAAAGATTTGTTTGTATCAAGGGATCTGCAAGAGAAACAGGTTTGGCAAAGGTGTCTTCCTTATGATATTACATCGAGATAATATGCTGAAGGCATCTTTATATCTTGGAATCCCAAGTAAAACATTCAAATTATTTTTCTAAAGATCTTTATCTAGTCTCTAATTATAATCTACCGACAATAACAACTCTGTAGCCTCTCTATAAAAATACAGTTTTAAAGTGGTACCATATTTTCAGGGATCAACAGACTATTATTAAAGGATGAGATTTGTTGATTTCGTCTCTTTATGTATAAATTTAAAATAGAGCCCGCTTCTGTCATTAAATCACTTGATTTTGAGATGTCGTGAGTATGCCGGTGAAGTCGGAGCATCTGCAACTAATTTACAATGCTGGCAATCCATCTTTTGATATGATATTGCAAAGCCATGTTGTTCGTTGAAATCTTGAGGATATCCACGGATAAATGATAGATAAAAGTAATTCGATATTCTACAAATCTTTAGTTAGAATTCAAGTGAAATGTCTCAGTTAGTTTTTATGGTTTTTTTTGAGGTCACGATGATCTTGAATTGGTCATCTGTATTAGAAATAATAATATGAAGATGATAGAGCAAAGAACAATGTCTAATTCGGGTGTGGTCAGTTACAGGCGAGATCAACGTCAAGATTGGGAGAGCGTAGCCGCAGATGATCAAAGTGGTTTAGAAGAGAGTATAAAGTGAGTGATGAACTAATAGAGATGGCAAAAATAAAACCGAAAAGTTCTTGATGTGCGACTGTTAAGGGAGGGCCTGCAATTACTGTAACAAATGCGTTATTACTTTATCAATAACAGAAGAGGCTATCGCAGGAGGCATTTGGAAGGAATAATTGACTTTAAAGAAGGCGATGCAATGGCGATCCTTGCCCAAATTAAGTTTTGACTCGAATATTATGTAGATTAGCAGGATTAATGTTTTAGAGATCTCGACTCAGAGTATTAATATCAATAAATCATTGGTCATTTAGGCAGCATCAGAGAAAGTTCTCAACTTATAACAGATATAGTAAGAAAAGAGGAACTTATTTCGCGGGAGTACGTGAACATATTCAATTTGCTTGATGTAAGAGTCTTTTGTAAGGTGCGGATTCAAAGTAAGTGAACTAATACTGGCAGGCCGATTCTGCACAGAATTTACTAAAGATTTCTTATCTAGGTAAAATGTCAAACTAGAGATCTGGGAAGTATGAAACAATTTTTATTAGAACGGCAAAATATGTAAAAATAATACGGGTTCCATAGTTTTAGATAATGAAGCTATATGTATTGTGGGTGAAAAACAATAACCTGTCCCTGGAAACTTTTATGAGTTTACCTCATAGTTTGACATTGCGATATTAACCGAGTACATATCTAGCATGTAGTGCGGATTCCAAAGCTGGTAATATAGAAACCGTTAGGATAATTAAACGAGTCAATTCGATAAGGTAGAGAAAAAATACAAATTCATGATAGAAAAATATGCCTCAGCTGCATTGGACAAAACATTTGTTGAAAGCCATTTTTATTAATACAATCGGCTATGATATCAATGTATTTGAAATCATCGTATAAATAGATGACCTTTAAAGTATTTTACAGAGTAATCATCATATTAACAATGGATAGAAATTTTAATACTCCATTATGCATTTGTTTTGTATCAGTATTTCTAACAATTGTTTGTGTGATGTACGGTGGTGTCACTATAATTCACAAATCATATTCGCAACAACGAAATACGACAATACCTTTGGATGGACAAGCGACCAAACTTCCTGATGGAAATACGGCGACCAAACCCTACCTATCTATTACCATGCAAACAATCAAGGATTATGGAGGTTATAGTTCTACTGGTGAGCGATACATTCCTACAGACGGAAGTGTAACGGTCATAGTGGATGAAAATGGAAAACAAAGGATAGCCCAACATCCATTGATCAACTCAGAAAATAACACAGTGACCATTTCAAATATTAGCATTTTTCCATCATTTTCATTTAGTATGTCTAATTTACAAAAAAGTAATTCACAAAATATAGAAGAAATAAGTCGAGTTTTCAGTATAAATAACATTACCAAGGACAGTAATGGTCAATTATATCAAGGGATTAGCAAATATACACCAATAACTGTAAATGATAAGGTTTATCCAGGACCGGTGGCATCGTTTTATATATATAATAATGGTACAGGGACTTTGAATATTCATAGTAATAATCCGCCCGAACACGCCCATTAAAGCTGAAGAGGATATGAAAAATATCTTTAATTGATAAGGTATGGATGCTGTGCTACGAGTGTCAACTGTGATAGCGCAGTAAATGTATTTAGTGAAGATAAAGATGAGTACTGAGACATCATCTTAACTAGGAGAATACAATCTTTTAAAAAATGAATGTTGAATGCATGAGGCCAAAGGTTATCATTCATTTGTATAATTAATAATGGATATCTAAATCACGTAAAAATAATTATACGTTGGCATATCGGAACATAAATAGAATTCATGAAAGTGAAGTCAAATTTTAATAAAGATAGAAATAACGTATATCCACCAGGACCGCGCGAGATATTTCCTTACAGTTTGGCTTTCAAATTCATATCAAATCCCTTACCAATATTGAAAGAAATTACCGAAAGTTACGGTGATATTTCTCATTTTAAATTTGGACCAAAGTTACATGTATACCTCATAAATGATCCTTATCTAATTGAGAATATTCTGGTGAAGCATAATCAATATTTCATAAAAAGTCCAGGTTTGAAGTTAGCGAAACGAGTGATTGGTAATGGATTAATAACTAATGAAGGGGAAAATCATGCGAAACAAAGAAGAATGGTCCAGCAAGCATTTACCAAAGACAAGATAAAGATTTATGGAAATATAATAACAAAACATTGTATAGAATATACAGATACAAATTGGAGAGATGGGACGATATTAGATATTCATAAAGAAATGACCAAGATAACACTCTCCATAATTAGTAAATTGCTATTTGGAAATAATGCAATAACATTAAATGAGATCGATAAAATTAGTGATCAGATTACTCTAATTATTGAATATATTAACAAACTTAGACTTCCATTTTTAAGGTTTATTGAAAGACTCCCAATTCCTTTAACCTTGGAATACAAGGATGCTCTAAAACAGCTAGATAAATTAATTTATAGTAAAATTGATCTTCGACGTCAAAAATCACCCGTCAGAGAAATCAAGAAAATAGATAAATCTAAAGCCAATGATACTCAATTAAGTGAACATAATAATTTTCAAAAATATCAAATCGAATTAGACATACTTTCTGTTCTTATCGATTCAACAGACAAAAAAATGACTGATCATAATGAACAATTACTATCTAATAAAGATAAAGAACAATCCAGAGAGATTTCAAAAATGACTGATAAACAGATTAGGGATGAAGTAATGACTATCTTTTTAGCAGGGCATGAGACGACTGCTAACGCGCTGACATGGACTTTATATCTTTTATCGTGTCATCCTAAGATTGAATCCAAAATTCTAGCTGAAATTGACGCTATAACTAAAGAGAAAGAAGATGACAAGAACATCAGAAAAATAATCACGTTTGAAGATTTATCACGACTAAAATTTACAGAAAAAGTTTTGATGGAGTCAATGAGACTCTACCCCCCTTCCTGGGCTATAGGTCGTCAGACTATCCAGGATTACAATCTAAATGAAAAGTATTCAGTACCTTCTGGCTCAGTCATTATAATGAGTCAGTATCTAATGCACCATGATGAAAGATACTTTTCGGATCCTGAAAAGTTTGATCCTGAAAGATGGTCATTAAAATTCAAAACATCAATGCCACGATTTAGCTATTTTCCGTTTGGGGGTGGTCCTAGATCGTGCATAGGAGAACCATTAGCTTGGATTGAAGGTGTTATAGTGCTAGCAAATATTATAAATAATTGGAAGATTACACTTGAAGAAAAAGATGGTACTAATATAAAACTACACCCACTAGTAACACTCAGACCAAAACACGGTATAAGAATGAAAATTTCGAAAAGATTTAATGTTTAACATGGGAACACCTTCCTCAACATCCCTGAGTCTAATAACTCATTTCGGCTTCGATGGTATATGAAAAAATTCGACTTATCAATACTGTCTAAAAAATGCTTATGATACATTCGCAAAAGGTATCTTAGTTTATGATAATTAATTTTAGTTAT
>JARFXS010000144.1 GCA_029194465.1 Candidatus Nitrosocosmicus sp. | reverse complement strand
CGGTCAGACTATTAGTTCGATTGAATTAACCATTCCTTAGTTCTAATAACAAATAAATCATAAATTATGTTGGAAGGTATGTAATCGAAAAATATAATCAAATAATCAAGAAGTGACTGTAATTTTATTTAAACGTAATTGAGAATCCTGAAATTGAGTTCAACAGAATAGAGGTTTCTTATATGCACTTGTATGGATACAAATCCAAAGAAGAAATTGATAACTACAGGATTCATCTCATTGTAGGAATAACCTGATATGCGCTAAACAGTTATTATTATCGATATTTTTGGAAAATGAATTCGATATTTGCATCAAATATGTATCTATACCTTTCGATATGTTTCTGAAATTATGTATAATCCTATAAATTTCTCAACCATCATTCAAGAAGAACCCATTCTGGAGAACTGATATCGTCCTGAAGCCCACCGGTCCCGCTCCTTTGAGTTTATCTAGCAAATCACAAAAAATTGAGTAATGTAAAAGTTCATTACTCCAAAAATATTGCATAGTTCGATTCTGAATTTATGCTTTATCCGATGATGGATTGGATTCAACCTTGAACCGTATCCCCACGGATGTAATCACCGAGACTATTTCTCCTTTGCATAAAGAGCAGACTGTTCTAATTTTGATTATCTGTTGATATACTTGATCTGATCCACAGGGTATCAAATATTGTAGCATACGATGAAACAGTTGATTCGCTATTTGAGTAAGTTGCCAACCCTAGCGAGTCAAACAGGTCGTCGCCAGGAATTAATTTATTATCCATGGATTTGTTTGATTCTATGATGGCTAGGGTCTCTCTATCTGAAATGAAAACATTCAGTCTATCGTAAACGACGCTGGTAATTAGTTGCATCTCTAACTGACTGGGATTATCTCTTTGCAATTTGTATAGATCGTCAAACTCATCTTCAGGATTATAGTCCTCTGTATTTTTCTCTCCGTGAATTATTACTTGTATATGGTTACCTTCCCTAAGTTGTTCTCTTAGTAAACTTGTTAGTTTAATTTCATTTTCAAATAGTTGATATGTTTCTTATTTGAAATTATCAATTGAATTTCTTCAGTGGAAGATGATAATAGTTTAGAGATTAAATCAAGAGTTCTCAGATCTGAATTGTTTTATAAATTTCTTTTCAGTCCTTCTTCTATTTCTTGATTCTTCTTTTAGCCGGGAATGCTTTTCTCCAAAGCATATCAAAGAAATATTGTTGCTGCTCTGCTAACTCTTAATGTGCTACATATAAGAAGTGGAGGAGGTGCTGTTTCAGTTGATTTAGCGCTTGCTCTATAATAAATTCCATCACCTACTCCAAAATTTCCTTTTATTTCGTCTAGATGTCGCAATTCACATAGTTTGAGTAATTCTTTACAATACTCTATATTGTCAATGGTTATTTCTGTGATTATTCTTACCTTAATGCCTCTGGCTTGAAGTTTGCGAAATGCAATGGCAACTTGGGGAATAGCAGTATAGGAATAAGGGACATTTTTATCGGCACAAATATCTGCGTAATCTTTTAGTTCTGACCAGAGTTCATTGTTTATTTTTATAATGTTCTCTGGACCATAGATTACTTCTGTTTTTTCCTCAGGAAGATTTTCGCTTAGAGTCAAGTATGATTGGAAATACATCACAATCAATAAAAATTTTACAATTAGAGTGGATATAATGTGTCATATCTGATGGGCTATTATACATTGGAAATGAATGCTCAAACGAACTTATCAAATGATCAAGATATTGCTGCCAAAAAGGGTATATTGTAATCCATCTATTCAATATATGTGTTAGTTACTATGCAAGTGAGCGAGTCTTGATTCCTAATGTAGCCTGAACAGTCTTCTGAATAACTTGGAATATATCCATCCACAACACCTGTCTCTTCGACATTAAACGGACCTGCAGCAAATCCATGACCGCCTGGAGGGTCTCTAAATTGATAGGGACCACTTTGTCGATCGTTATGGGTTAATGTATAGTTGAAGTCTTCAATTGAAGGTGGGGAAGGATCTGAGCCACTCAAAATTCTTTTTACAACAGTAAGTTCAGCAGGGTCCTCTGTATTAGTAATAACACATACCTTAGTATCCCCGGGTTCTATGATTCCCTTGCAATCCTCCGAATAAGTTTGGGAATATGACCTTCCGACTTCTGTAATAGGATCCTCTGTTACCTGATATGATCCAGGGGAAACAAGAACTGTTATGGGTGTTTCACTATTCGGGTGGAACTTCTCGGGATGAGGATTATTTGCATCTACAGTTACTTCAAAATTGTAATCAGGATCTTGTCCCTTTCGATATTCTTTTTCCACTAAAATAGTTGCAGTATCTGCAGAACTAGACCCACTACCACTGTTACAAGAATTGGATCCAACTGCTGTACATTGATTTATATTACAAGAGTTAGACATGCTTTCTTCAGACTTGCAATTTGAAGAAGGATTGTTGGCTATAATATTGTCATTACTTGTGGTATGATCTGCTTTATTGAGTTGAGAAAATAATTCATCTACATCTAGGCCATATGCCATACTATTAATCATAGAAAAAACCACAATCAGTATAAAAATTGGTACACAAAAACGATAATTTTTCATCGGATTAAATATTTCCCAAAATATATAACAACTATGGAGAGGTTTTAGATAGGAAATTACCAATCTAATTGAACTTATTATTGTTTGTCACTTGGATAAAGGAAAATTCATAGGTCAATTGTTTTATGATTATCTATATCAATTTGCTACGAGAGGATTTACAAATGAGTGAATTTCTCAAGATGCTATTCCAAATATTATGCATCTGGATTAGATTCAATCTTGAATCGTATCCCCACGCGCCCAGACTGTTACTATTCATCATGCCACATTTATCAATGCTGAGTAATATTATGCGTAGTTCGGTCAAATAGTTTGTTATGTTTATAAATGTTATAGTATCCTAATCCCACCGAATATATAACATTATATTGTTGCCATATGATTCTTAGAGACACAAGTGATATTTTATATCTGTTCTTTTCAATACTAAGGTAATACTAATGAGACCTGGATGATGTGCTTTGAGACTATGTTACCAAAAATTAAAAAAATTGATTTAATCAGCTGCTAACAATTAAGCTTGTCTCTAATAACTTCTGTATGTTCGCTACCGAATTTGTTCAGTATACCACAATAACTGCTCTCGGACTGCTGAGCTTGAGGGTACACATGAAATACAGCTTGTGCCGAATTTCCTTGAGTTATTGTACATGATCCTTGGAATGGTCCTGAATTTACTACAGTCTCACAAGTATTAGCGCCTCTCGAAGGGTTACTAAAAACGAATGTAACCTGTCCAAATAGTCCAACATTGGCTGTTACAATACCCCTCTCACTACCTCCAAATATACCACTTCCTGTAGTTTCCCAGAAAATGATTGGTCCGACTAATCTAGGTTGAGTCCTCCAGTCTCCATCAATTAGTTGACCAGCTACGTTAGAGAATGGACCCGCAGTAGTGCTTGCAGTAGCCTCGATTCTAGCCTGTGCATCTTCAACTAATTCTGGAACTAAGAACACCATAATTCCTACGAATACAGCAGAAAGCATTGCTAATTTTGTATTGTTATTCTGCAGTATTTTTGGAAAGCTTGATTCATACATACATTTATACGTTAGATTAGAATTATAACAATCACTATTAATTATACTTCTAAATATTACTACC
>JARFXS010000143.1 GCA_029194465.1 Candidatus Nitrosocosmicus sp. | reverse complement strand
GATTAAAATTGTTGATTTTGTCCACTGTTCCACTATATATACAAATTATTAAAATTTTACTAATAGATTGTAAATTCTAAATATTTTCTAAATAGATTTGCTTTTTCAAGTCGTGAGTGGTTTCATGTTAACCATTGATTGAGATGGATATTGAACTTCTGTAATCAATCTATTGGAAAAGTATTATTTTTTATCTTTATTATTCTACAATTTATTTTTGATGAAAAGATTGGAAGACAATAATTTTAATCGATCCTATGTTGGTTGTCTTAAATAATTTCATAATTATCAACAACAATTTACATTTATCAACCATGTCCTTTTGTTATTGATGTTGTAATTTAGGGGGATGGAATTGTAGACATCCATATCAGTAGACTATATCAATTCATAAATAGATTTGATATGATATTTGCATGTTATTCTTAAGGGCTAGAATATAAATAAAATTCTCTGAAAAAATACTGTAAGAAAACATCCATATTCAGACATCGTTTTCGACATTTGATATACCAAAATTGGAGTGCATATAAAGTTCGTAAATTTGTTACCATAAGTATAAAAGATAACGTTAGATTGATTTATTCGAAAATATATCATAATACATAATAAACAAGTCATTGGATTGTTTTCTAAAATTTTACAGATGATAATCAAGAGGGAATATTATTGCGACTCGAATTAATGACGGGAGATGATGTTCTCTTACTTCATTTTACATCTAATGAAAATTCAATTCCCACAATGGTGGATGCTGTGATTGAATTCAACCTTGAACCGTGTCCCCACGAGTCCAGTTCTGTCTGAAATCTTAAAGGGGGTCATGCGGATGATGATGTTCTATTCCTCCTAATCTATATGTTTTCTAGTCATTTAAGATATCACGATGCGATCTTGATTGACGATAGTCATTGGAAATGGATTGCTCGCAATTTCCTAAATTTGTATGCAATTAAGAATGTTGATCTTTGTTACAAAGTGACTGGGTAAATCTATAAAATAGCCATAAGCGATTCGGCTAATCTTATAAGTTTCTGAGATTGATCTGAGTCTAATTTGTCCTGATTTTTTATTATATCAATAAATTCTACAAGATATTGGTATACTTGTGAATCATGATCTTCATAATCATTGGTTCTCAATTTGTTTATTGATTGATCTAACTTTTTCATTAATTTAGCTTGGATTCCAGAGATATGGTGATCTGAATCAGATAATTGTATATCTTCAATATTCTCTTGAATAATTGAAAACCAAGCGTCTCGTTCTCCTTCTTTTATCAATTTATTTATTGTTTCAAATGTCAGGTCACCTATTTTGCCTGATATGCTGTTAATATAATTTGTGCGTTCTATTCTTTTTACTTTATTTAATTTAAAATTGTTCTTCATGAGATCATTATATGTTCTTGATTCATCTTTTCTCTCGTTTCTATAAGTTTTCGTTACTAGAATTTCTTGTAGTTTTTCATTTAATCTTTGTTTGGTTTTTTTATTATCGATTTCATGAATAGCCTTATCAGCTAAATCCTTCAGTTGAAAAACAAAGTCAGAATAGCTTGTTACTAAATGAGATATTTCTTCATCATAATGCGAAGTTCTATCTCCAAAAATTACATCCTTTTCCCTATCCACGATTCCATCAAAATCATCAGGAATGGTACTAATATCCATCTTGCTTGGATGTACATTTACTATGTAGACATCCAAGTCGGGGATTTTATCTGTATGTTGTACTGTTTCCCAATATTCTTGGTGTGCCTGTAAAAGTTCTCTAAATGGTGTATTACTTAATAGACCACCATCCCAAAAGTATCGGGTAGTTATTTTGTCACTTATATCTGTTCTACAGTTTTCATCTTGATTTTTTTGTATAGCATTTGAATCTACGGATACCGGTGCATAATCATAGAATTCAGGTAATGTTCCACTTGCCATAATCTGTTGTATACTAATTCCATCATCATAGTGAATCACATTCTTGTTTCCTTGGCCGCAAGTTGATCGCCTTCTGCCGTCTTTTTTGGGATAGCTATCAAATGTTACTGTCATGCCTTCTGACACATCTACGCTAAATACTAGGAGTCGAGGTTGCTGGGCTGACTTGAGGTCATTATCATTGGAAAACGTCGTTGCTATAGGAAAATCGGCATATTTTTCTATGCTTTCTTGTAAAGGTTTGGAGCTATGGAGAATCCAAGGAACTGGGGGTTTAAAAAAAAACTTTGTATCATTGATAGTATTGCATTGATAGTACATGTTATTTCGTGTCAGATTCAACATCAGTTTTAAAACTGAATAATACCTTCTAGCAGCTTCTTCGGAAGCAGCAGTTGGATTTCTTTTCATCCACTGTGCATACCACTGTTTATTTAAATCACTGACATCCAGAGATTTCAAAGATAGTTGTTCTGTCCAAAACTTTTCAAGCTGTTCTGCTGCTCTGTCCCATCTTCTTGTTTTCAAAAATTGACTTATCAATATAGCACCATTCATTGCGCCTATTGATGTACCTGCAACAATATCAAATAACAATCTATCTCCTTCCCCCTTTTCTCTATCCCGCTCCAAAAGATTTTCACATAATACCTTAATAACTCCTGCTTCATATGCTCCCAGGGTGCCACCACCTTGTAGGACTAGAGCTCTTTGTGGTCTTTTTTTATTATTGTTATCTGACATTCTAATAAGGACTTTTTATTCTGTCCCTCTTTTTAATATTTCCAATTATTGCCAATATTCTACATAAATAAATATAGAGATTAAAACTAGATTCCAAGAGTTCAGGCCAATTCATTCAACGAAAAGATCTATTCTTGATTAATCTACTCTAAAAAATCTTAATTTATTGTTAAAATAATTGCTATGAAAAGATTTATAATTTCATCAAGTCTTCACTAGACCGTTGCGTACAATTTCTAAAGCGTTACAATTATTTTCAATCACGGTAATTTTGATGATGTCTCTACCTACCATGTCCTCCTCAACGATCACTTATGCCGGAGTTGATTTATTGAATACGAATTCTGCCTTTGCTCAACTTTCTGGTAATAACAATAATATAATTCAGATCAAAAGTACCTCATCCTATACGGATGAATTTGGTAATTTCCATATAATAGGTGAGGTAAACAATACATCAACTCAACCTCAATCCAATATTGTAGTTACAGCTATTTTATCTAATACAACAAACAATGCTATTGTTGGCAATTATTCTGCATTCTCATCAATTGGAACTTTAAGATCAGGTGAGTTATCTCCCTTTGATATAGTAATACAAAATCCTCAACAAATCCTGGGAAAGTTTAACTTTATGGAATTTTCTACTGCTTCTCAACCTGCTACAACTGAAAAACCCTCTACTCTTGTTTTAAATGGTAGTAGTTCATTTGTAGATAATGTTGGAAATCCTCACATAAGCGGAAACATAATTAACCAAGGACAATCTCCAGAACAGCTTTTAAACCTGGCTATAACATTTTATGAT
>JARFXS010000142.1 GCA_029194465.1 Candidatus Nitrosocosmicus sp. | reverse complement strand
CCCAAAGGAAGGGAGATTAAAATAGAATAAACTATATAAAATCCCGAAACCATATTTTTTGATTACAATTACGATATATTAGAAAGGTGAAAAATTCAATGAGTAATATTAATAATAATAAGGAACAAACAAAATCACTAAAAATTGCTGAAACCGATTCCAAATTTGTAGGAAAAGGAATGGCGCTTATGGATCCCAAAATAATGGAAGAAATGGATCTAACGCCTGGGGATGTCATTGAAATTACGAGCAAAAGAAACAAGAGTACGTTTGTTTTGCTTTGGTCTAGTTTGCCTATCGATTATGGAAAAGGACTAATAAGAATAGATGGATACACACGTAATAACCTTGGTGAAGGAATTGACGATCGTGTAACTATAAAGAGGGCTAATGATATTAGAAAAGCAGAGCAAATAGTGCTTTCTCCTACGGAGGAGCTAAGCATAGTAGGTCTAGAAGAACATCTTCCAGAATTGCTCGATGGTAGAGTGGTAACAAGGAATGATGTAATTCCGTTAAACATAATGGGAAGAAAGATCGGGTTTGTAATTAATAGTACAAGTCCTACTAACTGGGTAACGATAATAGACTCGCATTTGACTGAATTTATTATAACCCCTATTTCGAAAGGAACATCAAAAGGCGTAATGCCCGTGATAACATATGAGGATATTGGAGGTTTGAAAAATGAAGTACAAAAGGTCAGAGAAATGATAGAACTGCCACTAAGACACCCTGAAATATTTGAAAGAATAGGCATAGAAGCTCCTAAAGGTGTTCTTTTGTATGGACCACCAGGTACAGGCAAAACCCTTCTGGCGAAAGCAGTAGCAAATGAAACAAACGCCAACTTTTATTCCATAGGTGGACCAGAGATAATGAGTAAATTCTATGGCGAGTCTGAAGAGCGGTTAAGAGATATCTTTAAGCAGGCTCAAGAGAAATCTCCATCCATTATTTTTATAGATGAAATTGATTCCATAGCGCCAAAAAGAGAGGAAGTCTCAGGTGATGTGGAAAAAAGGATAGTATCGCAGTTATTGACTTTGATGGACGGATTGATGGCAAGAGGAAAGGTAGTAGTGATTGGAGCTACAAATAGACCAAATGCAATAGACCCAGCTTTAAGAAGACCTGGTAGGTTTGATAGGGAAATTGAAATAGGAATTCCAGATAAAGATGGAAGGTTTGATATTCTTCAAATTCATACTAGAGGGATGCCCTTAGCTGAGAATATAAATCTTGAACAGTTTGCTAAAGTAACACATGGATTTGTTGGAGCAGACCTTGAATCTTTATCAAAGGAAGCCGCTATGCGATCGCTTCGGAGAGAACTGCCTAAAATAAACATGGAACAATCTAAAATACCAATAGAGATTCTTAACAAAATAAAAATAACTAATAATGATTTTGAAGATGCATTAAAGGATATACAACCTTCTGCTTTGAGAGAAATTCAGATTCAACGACCTAATGTAACGTGGGAAGATATTGGCGGGTTATCTAATATTAAAGATGAACTATACCAGGTGGTAGAGTGGCCACTTAAGTATCCTGATTTATTTACTGAAGGGGATGTTAAACCACCTAAAGGTCTTTTGTTATATGGACCTCCGGGCACAGGAAAAACTTTGATAGCAAAGGCTGTAGCAACTACATCAGAGTCTAATTTCATCAGTATCAAGGGCCCTGAATTGTTGTCTAAATGGGTTGGGGAATCCGAAAAAGGAATAAGGGAAGTATTTAGAAAGGCAAGACAAGCGTCTCCCTGTATTGTCTTTTTTGATGAAATCGATTCAATAGCTCCTAAAAGGAATACAGGACCTGGAACAGATTCTCATGTCACAGAAAGAATGATGTCTCAATTGCTTACAGAAATAGATGGTCTCGAAGATTTAAAGGGGGTCACCATACTTGGAGCTACAAATAGACCTGACATAATAGATGAAGCTTTGTTGCGCCCTGGAAGATTTGATAGAATAATAGAAGTTCCTCCACCAGATAAGGATGCAAGGCGACAAATACTGCTTATACATACTAAAAAGAAACCGTTAGATCCGACATGCGATTTTAACAAATTAGTTGAGTTAACAGAGGGATATACAGGTGCAGATATTGAAGCGGTAGTCAATACAGCTGTTATGGCTGCAATAAAGGAACACATACATTCGTTAAAAAAATTAGATGACTCTGATACAAATTCAGAAATTAACAAAAATAATTACAACAAAGCAACGTCGTCAACATTAGACAATACCTCAAAATCCAGTAGGTTGAGTGTAACTATGAGACATTTCGAAGAAGCCCTAAAAAAGATAAAGAAAAGAGAGATGTTGTCTACCCTAATAAAATGAGACTGGGTCATAAATCATTTTAATAATGCTATTCTATTATTAGTGACAACAGACTAACAGCCTATCAGGTATTTGATTGATTTTCTAGGATTATCTTTTCGTACCTTACAGTTGTAATAAACAAGTATCTGGTACAACAATATTGCCAACAGTACGATACTGCGTACATTAACAAGCCCGCTCACAGGTACTGGGTCTATTCTAAAAACTGATTTTATATGTTCAAAAAGCGGTTCTATAGATGTCCTTCTCCTTGAATAAACTACTTGTCCTAAAGCCGATTGATAAAAATCTGCCAGTTTCAGCCTTTCTTCGGGTGTATTCTTGTATCTTCGTATAGGATATACAAGTTGAAATCCATTATTCATGCTAAAATCATACAGATCCTGATCATCATATCCTGGATCTGCAACAACGTAATGTACTTTCTTTAGTATTTCTGAGTATAGGCAAGATATCAAATCCGGATAAACAGGTTTGTCAGACACGTTGGCTGTTGTAACATCTGCTGAAAGGGGTATTATTGTAGAAGAAGGATCAGTACTTGATACCACGTGTAGTTTGTATCCAAACACCCACCATTTGGTATGGCTGAAACCCCACCTTGCGTCTGTATCAATACCTGAATAAGGTACTACTCCTTCTTTCATAGATGATGCATGCCAGACATGACCTTTTGATTTTAAAAGTGCGCTGTCTACTGCTACCACGTATGGTTTGACAAATCCTTCAGATACAAACAGGCTTCCCATCGTTGCTATCCTTTCCTTGATATCAGTAGACATCGTTTTCAATCGCCTATCAAAAGTGCGTCTGCTTGGTGGGAAATGTGATACAGATAAACCACAGGCTTTCATTATTCTTTGATTATTCGGCAAATCCAAACATAGAAAATAATGCAGTGACCTGTTTGAGTCTAATCTGAACCAGATACGAACTATAAAGCATCGTAGAATAATGGTAGGAGAATATACATAAGGTCTACCTCTTTTATGACGACGATTGATGCGATTCGATGACCAATCGATCAAACCGATAAAATACAAAACGCTAATTAGGATTGATGATGAAGAACTAAACTTGGCTGGTCTTGTAGAGAATATCTGTTTCAAACAAAATATGATACTCTATGAGACCAGCTATATTTGTTAGGAATTACGACCCAGTCTCAATAAAAT
>JARFXS010000141.1 GCA_029194465.1 Candidatus Nitrosocosmicus sp. | reverse complement strand
CCTGGATTTGTAAGAGATTACATTTTAATTACAAATGGTAGATATGAAAATGTTAATGAATCCGACAACTTACTTTCAAGTCAAGAAAATCAAAGTGTACCAACTAGGTATAAGTTGCAACAAAATTTCCCAAATCCCTTTAATCCAACTACGAAAATTAACTTTGAAATACCAAAGGTTAGTCATGTAAATATTATTGTTTACGATATCATTGGAAAGGAAGTGACTAAACTAATTAACAATGAACTTAAACAACCAGGAAGGTACCATATTGAATTTGATGGGAAAAATATAGCAAGCGGTGTCTATTTTTACCGATTAGAAACTAGTGAATTTATTCAAACTAAAAGAATGGTCCTAATAAAATAAAGTTATGCGATTTTGAATTTTACTGATGTGTAAAATGAATACTTTGAAAATAAATAAAAATAAATTAAGTATTATAAAACCCTTCTACATCATTTTGTTTGTAGTTGCCTTTCATTTCTCCTGTAATGATGATAATCCTTCAAAAAGCAATTTAATATATGAATTGGATACAAATTCAAGATATGAGTGGAGTTATGATAATCTTGAAAATAGTAAAATGCTTGATATTTATATGGCTGATTCCAGTAATATCTTTTTAACTGGGTATCCAAATCCTTTATACTATGATGGTACAAACTATATAGATCTTAATTTAAACGATGCCGAGTTCTTCCCAACATCACTTGAGGGTTATGATAAACAAAATGTTTACATTGGTGGTGGGTTATCAGGTAAACAAACTGCAATTCTTAAAAAAATACAAGGAAAGTCAATAAAGAGTTATGAAATACCAGATCGACCAGCAGGAAGAATTGAGGATATTTTAATCCATAGTGAAAATGAAGTATATTTAGCCACAGATAACAGTTTTGTTTACAAATTATCATCAGGGTTTTTTACCAAATACAATGTAATGGAAGATTCTTGGTGGGGAATGTTTTACAAGGATAAGTTTAACGACCTCTATTTTATTAATGATGTTTTTCCAAGTAAAAATAACAATTTCTATTATAAAGATTATTATAAATTAATCAGCGATTCGTTTAATTTAGTAATGAGAGATACTGTTTGTATGTTTTGTGAAAGTGATTACTCTTTGTTCAGATGCGGAGAAGATCTTTTAAAGGTTAATAATGAAATCTCTTACTTTAGCGATTTAAAATGGATTAAGATATGTGATACAAGATTGGTAACAGGAGAAAAACTGTTACCAATAAAGATTGCAGGAAAATCAAAAGATTACTTTGTTTGTTATTCAAGTAGTGTTAATTCACCTGGGATTGATGGAATATTTATCTGGAATGGCAAGTGGAGTTGGGAAAAGAATTTAAGTCAGAACTGGCCAGAACGGGGAACAGGTGGCGGAATTGAATTGAAGGATAAAAGAATTGCTTTTGTAATTTACAGAGAATCCCCGATGCTTTCTCAATCATCAACTGTAATCAAGGGGATATTGAAATAGTTTTTTATTGTAACTCATTTGAGATTGTTTCATAGCAACAAGGTTAACACAGTTGTGTTAACCTTTGTCACATCTTATAACCGCAAACATATACGAAAGTTTTTTGCACGACCTAACTCGCGTATGTTGCCTATGCTAACTGAGGTCGTCTCTGAATGTTGCTTACGGCAGCTTACCACCGGACCCCTTTCGAGATGCTACAACATACAAATAACAGTTAACTTATATTATTAGACGTTTGCCTTAAAGTAATAGCGGTTACATTCTTAGTATATCAAAGTATTATTCACGTGTGTTTTATTAAAGCCATAAATGATTTACTTATTAGAAGCGAATAGTTTATCAGTGTAATGCTTCAAGTGGAAATGGTGTTTTTTCCGCCTGAAAACTGCCCACTTTTCCGCCTGAAAATTGCCCACCTAAATTGATAATACTCAAACAAAAAACGCTTCAGTTTTAGAGGTTAATTAGAGAAAATTCTTTAATTTTAACTCTAATTTATCATTTTTATCATTATAATCTAAAACAGGAGCAAGGAGTGATCACCATGGATGATTGGGTTACAATCAAAAATCTGAAGGCGAAAAATCCTTCAATGAGCAATCGGCAAATTGGAAAACTTCTTAGCGTATCTCATCATACAGTGAAGGAAGCTCTGGATAGTCAAAGTCCTCCAAAATACGAGCGTGCCGAAAAAGTAAATCCGCACATTGAGCCATTTAAGGAAGTGATCTTCCAGATGGCTAATATAAAGAAGTTTAAGGGATCAAGGATCCTTGAAGAACTAAAATCAAAAGGATACAAAGGAGGAAAAACATCGTTTTATTTTCATCTTAAGAAAATAAAACTGGAACAAAAGCAAAAATATTATACCCCGTATGAGACAGCTCCTGGTGAACAGGCACAGTTTGACTGGAGTCTATATACGGTACTAATCGGTACAGAGCTGACTAAAATATATTTGTATTCTTACATAAACAGCTTCAGCCGCTTTCAGATACTTGAAGTTTCACTTTCGCAGACACAGGCAGCTGTATTTGAAGCATTGGAAAACAGTATTATGCATTGCGGGGGTGTATGTTCAAGAGTGCAGACAGATAACGCCAAAGCATTTGTCAATAATGCATCGGTAAATAATCTTCAGTGGAATGAAAGATACGTTCACTTCTGCGGTCACTACGGATTTTCACCTTCTCGCTCGCTTCCTGCTCATCCCTGGAGCAAAGGAAAAGTAGAAAAACCATTTGACTATGTTGAAACACACTTTATAGCAGGAGCTGAGTTTGAGTCTTTTGAGGACCTTCAAAACAAACTCAAAACCTTCCAGAAAAGATTAAACGGGAGACTACATTCAGTTACTAAATCACTTCCCGAAGAGTTATTTGAAAAAGAAAAATTTTCTTTGCTGCAACTGCCCGAACACAGATACATCGGCATAAAAGAAGAAGTCAGAAAAGTGACCTCCGATTGTTTGATTTCTTATTCGGGATCAAGATATTCTGTTCCGTGGATGTTTGCCGGCAAGCAGGTCTGGATCAGGGTTTCAAAAGGATACCTGCTTGAAGTTTATTCTCAATCCAATAAGCTCATAACAACTCACAGATTATCTTTGAAAAAATCTGCCATCGTTATTCAGCAGGATCATTACAGAGGAAATAACTCTGACAGAGGAAACTTTGAACGATTAAAAATAAACTTTCTTGAAGTCTTTCCCGGTAGTGAACTTTTTATCGAGAAGCTCAGAGCAGCCAAAAGAATCAATTCCAGATACCAGCTTTTTCAAATCTTAGAAATCTCAAAACTATACCGAAGTGAGGATTTTCTGGAAGCAATTAATAAGTCCTTACACTATAATGTCTTCAACTCAAGCTTTATTGCAGGGTATCTTGAGAAAAATCATAAGCAGAAATTTGATCTGAAGCCTTTAGTTGATAATAATCTTTTTACCATTACCGAAATGATAAATGTTAAAAGGGATATGAAAGAGTATAATTTATTTAATGACGAGCTAAATTGAAAAAAGCACACAACAAAGAAAAAAATAATTACTTTGAAG
>JARFXS010000029.1 GCA_029194465.1 Candidatus Nitrosocosmicus sp. | reverse complement strand
AATTTGCTGTATTCCCACCAGATACACATTGTGCGTTTTGGTTAGAGGTTTGTGATTGGCCTATACCTTGGTTAGCTGTGTTACCGCCGCCACTTTTGCCTTTTCCGCTTCCACTACCGCTGCCGCTGCCAGTACCACCTTGTTGTCCTACTGCATTGCTTCCGCTGTTAGCTTGATTCTGGTCATTTACATTGTTTCCTGACCCTGCTGTATTTCCACCAGATACTACACCGCTGTTTTGGTTAGAGGATTGTGATTGGCCAATGCCTTGGTTAGCCTTGTTACCGCCTTTACCGCTACCACCTTGTTGAGCTAATGCGTTGTTTCCGCTGTTTTGTTGGTTTTGTGAATTCAAATTATTACAAGAAACAAAAGTACCAGTTCCTGAAACGCACAAAGCATTCTGGGCAGATGATTGTGCTTGACCGATTGCTTGGTTAGCAGTGTTACCGCCTTTACCGCTACCACCTTGTTGAGCTAATGCGTTGTTTCCGCTGTTTGCTTGATTTTGTGAATTCAAATTATTACAAGAAATAAGAGTACCAGTTCCTGATACACAAACACCAAGTTGCGTTGAACTTTGTGATTGACCTATACCTTGATTGGCTGAATTGCCTTGAGCAAATGCATTCATCGACATCGAAGTTGGCCCTATCAAAAGTAATAATGATAGTGCTACTACCGCTGCAAATGACGCTAGGATATTTTTCCCACTGTTCATTTTATATTGAATAATAGAGTTATTCACCCCCTTATTAACATAAAATAAGTATATTTGGTTTGCTAACAAGTTGCAATATTCTAATACTCTAGGATTTTTAGAATCATGAATTTAACATGAACAGCTATTGGTCAAATTATGTAGTAGGTTTAGATGGTAATGTACTGAAAAAGAGTGATATGCAAAATCAATAATTCTAATTTAGATACTCTAACAAAATAGCCAAAGAATGTCTCAATCCACAGTGATTCAAATCGTAAATCAATCATAATAATTAGAATACAAATTGACTAAAATCAAACGATTTCCCTTTTCTTTCCAATACAATAATCGGGAAAGTCAAATAGATGATATAGCAAAGAAAAGAATATTTTTGATATCATGCTATCGTATTCGAATAAATTTAAATAACATCTAAAGATATTATACATATGAAGCAAAATAGTCACAAGCAGGACAAGAAAATAAACAAAAGATCATCTACTACAATAAACAGTGAAGATGTTTATGATATGCTATTAACCATTCCAAAGGGCAAAGTTTCCACCTATGGAGATCTTGCCAAAGCACTTGGAAACCCGTTTGCCTCAAGGCATATTGGAAGAATCTTGAGCAAGAATCCAAATCCGATTAAAGTACCTTGCCACAGGGTCGTCATGTCCAATGGTAAAATAGGTGGATACGCCTTAGGGACACAGATGAAGAAAGAATTACTTCAAAATGAAGGAGTTATTTTTGCTGATGACTATAGAGTAAACGAGTTTAGCAAAGTTCGCTATTATCCAAAAAAAGGATAATACAATTAATCAGAGGTAAGTTCATCCAAATATTTACCGATTACAAACTAGTTATAATTTAAAGATCGCTATAAAATATCAGTTACTAAAATATAGCAAAATAGTAAAAATATGAATTAAAAAAAAATTATGATGTTTCTAACTCATTTATCCTTTCTGATACTCCTTTGACCTCTTTCTCTAAATCATTTTTGTATTCTTTCAATAAATCTACTTTTTCCTCACGAGTTAGAAAACTTCTTGATTTCTGTGCTCCAACAGCGTTTATACCATTGTAATTACAACCGCAACCCATTATTCCACCCCCTCATCCATACCATCGGACATACGATACATAGTATTCAAGATGTATTTATATATATCGGATACCCAATATCTCTATTATCTATGCGCGGAGAAATGGTGGACATAGAAAGAATGAGGAAGAGGAGCAGGAGGAGGAGAAGTAGAGAATGAGAGAGGGTGGAGATTGCTGCGACATGAGAGGAATGCTGGGCTTTTTAATCCTTTTCTTACTTTCAAAAAAACCAATGCACGGTCAAGAACTAGCTGGAGAAATTGCAATTAGAAAAGGTGAGAAGAAACTAAGCCCCGGAACCATATACCCGGCACTAAAAGGTCTAAAAGAATTAGGTTTCATTGTAGAGGAAAGAGACGGAAAAACAATTGTTTACAGTTTGACTGATAGAGGCGAAAAGGCATTGAAATTAGCCAAAAGAAAATTCATAAAGACTTTTTTTGGTATTTTCCCAGAATAATGTCACCGATAAATCCCCTTTTATAGAATATTGAACTCATCATGATACAATAATATTGTTTTACAAATAAAATTTGTAAAAAAAGCCAAATGCTCTTTAACATGGGGCAAAAACAGTCTTTGATCAATTAGACGGTATAAACAACTGAACGTTGTTATTGGTGGTATCCGCCACATATACACGCCCATTGGAATCAATGGTTATACTCTCTGGTTTAGAAAATTCCCCATGGCCTTCACCCATTTGTCCAAATCCTGTAATATAAGTACCATTTTTTGAAAATATTTGAATTCGTTGGTTGTCTGAGTCTGTCACATATAGATTTTCGGTCTTGTCGAAAGCTATTACTGCTGGATGATTAAATTCTCCTGCGTCTTTTCCTTCTATCCCCCAATCTCTAAGAAATGTACCGTTGTTGGAGAAAACCTGAATTCGATTATTCCCATAATCAGGCACAAAAACATTATTGCCACTATCAACCGCAACATCCCAAGGCATTTCAAACTGACCCTTCAATGGACCTCCGCTACCCCATGCAGTTACTAACGTACCATTGGGAGAGAACTTTTGGATGGTATCGAGATCTCTGTCTGATACAAAGACGTTATTCTGGGAATCCAGTGCAATGCCATGTGGATGCGCAAAATTAGCACCACTACTATCATTATCCCCCCACGATGTTATAAACGTACCATCAGGAGAGAACTTTATAACTCGTTTGTTATTTTGATCTGTAATGTACATATTTCCTTGCCTATCAATTTCACTGCTGTGAGGATGACTAATCGGAATTCCATTAACAGTTTGATTTCCCCATTTTAGGATAAAATTTCCATTCATATCATATTTCTTTACTTCATTTGACTGAATATCGTTGACATACAAGTTATCATTACTATCCACTATTATTCATTCAGGTTGAAAAATTTGAGTAAATTTGGGTTCTCAGTTTGTGAAGATATTTCTCTTTTAAAATCAAATTTTGTATCAGGTGATATGGGGCCAAATGAAGAGGTTCATGATTTTGAGCAAATACAATAATTGTCGAACAAGATAACGACATCAAAACAACAAATACAGTGCAACAAAGAAATAAGTTGTATTTAGTTTGCCTACATTTCCACATACGGATATTATGAAATAATATATAATATTTAACTTGTCCAAATTCATGTAGAAATACAAAAGAATAGTCTCGATGTTTCCGGTTTTGATGGCTAATAACCACTAATTCAATCGCGTATTGAAAATCAAATGTGGATCATATTCTAAGCAAAAAAAGTACTAGATCGCAAATAATTCAACAAACCACAACACAGTTTTTGCGAGAGTTTATGCAATAGTAAAGAAATAACAATTTATTTCGCCGTATATAGTTACATATTGCGAAACTTAGCAGGTTCAATAGTGTGTCCGGAATCAATCTCAAAGTTTTTTACACTAAACAATTCAATCTATATTGCTGCTTTTTTCATAGTCATAATCCTTCTTATTTCATTTTCCTTACAGCAGAAACAGAAAAACAGTATAAGAAACGGCATCTTTGAACAACAAAAACAAGTTCAAATTGATTCGAGTCGTGCAATAGCACATCACTTGCAGTCGGATATAGAATTGATTCTATCAAGGCTGCAAGGATTAGCAATGTCTGGCGATATTCAAGAGGGCGATTTTACATCCAATTTGACTAAAAGCCTATTGGCAAATTATTATGACAAGATAAGTTCCACTACTCCTGTGGACAGATTGTTCCTTCAAGATAAAAATGGGATCGCTGTTATCGATATGGCTCCTGATGAAAATCCCTCTTATGCAGGAAAGGACTTTTCTTTTAGGAGCTAGGTTAATCAGACAAAAAACACAATGGCTCCTGTAATTTCTGACATGTTTGTTGGAGTAGATGGTAAAAATAGAATTGCAATGACTTACCCTATAATCACTACAAATAGTAGTGGTTCTTATTATAATGGACTGGTTGGTGCAGTAATTCCAACAAATGAATTTTTTAACTATTACGGAAATATCTACGACATAAAGTCACAGTATTTGTCAGTTTTAGATAACAGGGATATGCTGCTGGTACATCCTTTACCAGCAATCGTAGGAAAACCTTTTTTTGGAAATTTTACCCAGAATATAACTGGGCACAATGACGAGTTAAACAATCTAATAAAAACAGTCATGTCAGGGACGCCGTCCTCTGCAGTATACAAGTTCTTAAACAATGAACGACTAACTTTGGGATACCCGGTTATCGTTGAGGCTCTCCCAATGCTCTGTATTTGTGATATCTCCGTCCTCCTTTATTTATTCAAAAATTAATGAAATAATAGACAAGAAAGACTGCAAATGCTGACTTTAATAATAGCTATCATCGCGGTAGTATTGTTATTGATTTTATTCCTAAGTAAAGTTAACAGCACCCTGGATAAATCAGTCAAGAAAAGGACCAAGGAATTAGAAGATACAAACAAGAAACTTGAAATAGCAAACAGAAACGTCCAGATTCACGATGATATGCAGAAGGAATTCATAAACATAGCTGCTCAAACTAAGAAATCCCGCACAATGCTTGGCTTCTCAGATATTCTAATGAAATTGATTGGTAACATTGAGTTATATAGATATCCTATGGAAGCAATAAACAGAAATGCAAAACGGCTCAAGAGGTTGGTGGATATAGTCTTTGAAATATCGCAACTAGATAATGATTTATCGCTACTAAATAAAGGTCCAATTGACCTCAAGGAATTGATGACAGAGATAATGACTAATTACCAAGATTCGAAAAAAGGTGATCGTGGCGTAAGAATTATCGCACTTTGAAGAGTCATATGCTCCTAATGACAGTCAAATATTAAATGCTGATGAATCTCGATTGACGTGTAATCATGGAACTTGATAGACAATGCCGGGAATTTACGAAAGACGAGGATGATAAAAACAGATATGAAAATAAACAATGGAAAGGAAATAGAGGTAACTATATGACCTGACAGGGAATTCATCCAGATGATTACCTCTGTTATTTACTAGACGTAAAAAATCAAGCAGGCAGCACAGGACTTGGTTTGCATGTTTCAAAAGATAATCGAGGCCTATGGTAATAATTAGGGAAGCAATGAAGATGGGAAAGGCGTAATTTTTTGGATTTAGTTTGTTGGCAAAGACCAACTCCCCAATCCAGACAACTTTGATGATTTGATGACTAGATTTGATTATTGATTTGAAAATCAAAAATTATTCAACAAATACTATTATCATTAATTGCATTTTGTAAAATAAATAGATGGATTATTGGGTATAGTGTAATACAGATTTAATCAATACATTATCATTTAAGCGTTGAGCACAATGGTTTAGTTATTTTGTATCTAGCTCTTTTTGCAATTGGGTTATTTTTTTATCAAAATAACTCAAGGTTCAAAAAATTTTAATTTTGTTGCTTTTTTCATTTTAGATATATTTCCCCATCATTTGATCATTTATATATAAACTAATAATATCATTTATAGTAACATTATTTTTATTTTTGCATAACAATTTTATGTTGTTCTCCAGCTCTTAATTCGCCTCTTTTAATACCTTGAAATATATTCCTGGACGTCGACTATTGACAAATTTCTCTAGGACATCCATGCGACCAAATTTGATACCCAGTTTGTAGCAAGGCATTTGAGGTTGTGTTACAACTAACCGTGATGAACCGATTTGATATTGGATCACCTATGTTTACCATGTCTTTCGTATAACCCCGAGTGGTTAGGTTTTCTCCAACATTCCGAAAGGCATAACAATTGTAGGATATACATCTTTCCAATATTTGTAATGTTCCCTCAGGGTATGAATAAATCTCGCTTTTGTCAAATCCTCCATGAACCGATAGGTCTGCCTGCATCCCCAGCCAAATTAAGTGTTGTTACTTTTACCTTCCTCTACGGGTTTTTTGAATATGCTCGTAACAACTTGTCGCTTCCCGTGGCTAACCTGCTTGGGTAGTCCTACATTAACTGAAACCACTTTCATCATAGGTCTAGTATATCTAACATGGAAGTTATTTTTAACTTTAGTTCAGGTTTGATTTCACTAAATTGCTTTTGATTGTCTAAATTAATTCTAATTATATTTTGTAATTGCAGGTCTATCTGAATTGTTATTATTCCAATGATGCAAAGCATCAATGGTCCTACCACAAACCATGGTTATTCCACTCCCATCAGGAGTTATGATTGCACCCAGAATGACTAAAAATAACCACGTATCCTCTAAATTGTCCTTCCAGAAATTCGAGTTAACGATTCGTGTCTTGGTAAGAGCCCACGATTACTGAAGTTAGCAATCAAATATTAACAACATATTTACAACAAAAAAGATAAAGGAGTTATTTCAAAAAAAGTTAATACATTTATAGCCTGTCCATATTGGGGTATATGAAATCGAGAGTATAGGGAATTGCAACATAATAAGAAAATAGACAACCCATTACAAATAATGAGGATTTACATAACGGTTCTCTTTATGATTTTTTTTTCAGAATAATGAGTGCTGGATTTAAGAAAAGCAAACAGTTCTCCAACAATGACTGGCAATGATCCCACAATTCCAACTATGATAGCCGCATATCTGCGCTGTAAAGACCTGTCCTGGAGTGGTTTGTATTAAGCTAACGTTATCAGGGCAATAAGTCGTTCTTTAGTTGGAAATTACTTGAACAGATAAACTGTTAAAAGTATCAGGATAGAGGATAAATAAAACATATCCATCAAATTTGACGACGGTGACGCCAAGAGTCATGCAATACAGAAACCAACATTATCATTATAAGTACAGATTCTGTTACTCTTACTCTGAGTTCATGTAATAATTTTACAAATGGTTTATCCTCAGATATCTTTATCACCCTTGTCTAATCCACCCAATCTAATAAACTGTTATAGCAACATTGATCTTAAATTTTTTTACTGGTGGTTAGCAGCGGTTTCCTGTAAAGGCCTATATACATCAAATGGGCTTTAAGACTTATCACTTTAGAGGAGATGTAATTGAATAATAACCTTGTAGACGGTTTTGGAAGAATAGCAAAGAAACTAAGAATTTCAATAACTGATAGATGTAATATAATGTTTTACTGCATGCCCTCAAACAATACCAATTGGTTAGAGCAAGACAGTCTTCTGAGTTATGAACAAATAACTGCCTCGCCAAGATATTTGTATCTTTAGAATTGAAAAGATAAAAATTACAGGAGGAGAACCTACAGTTCGTGGTAACGTAGAGAATCTAATCAAATCTTTGTCCTCTATTGAAGGATTAAGATCGATTAGTGACTACAAATGGAATACTAGTCAAAGATAAAATAAAGATTCTCAAAGAATCTGGGCTAGAAAAAGTTTAAACATTAGTTTGATACATTCAAACCTGATAGATTTAAAGCCATGAGTGGAATTGATGGCTTTTATAAAGTAGAGATGCAATAAATACCGCAATAGATGAAAATTTGCCGGTAAAAATTAATACTGTAATTATTAAGGGATGGAATGATGATGAAATACCACATTTTGTAAGATTTTCTAGGGACACTGGATGTGTTGTTAAATTTATTGAATTCATGCCATTGGATGGAACGTGGGCATGTGGTCTGACGAATTGGTAGTAAGTAAGAAAAAATGATAGAGATAATAAACAATGACTTTGATCAACTATCTCCACTTTATAACGATAAATCTGACCCCGCTAGATTATACACTTTTGAGGATGGAAAAGGAGTCATAGGATTTATTCCCTCAATCACAGAACCTTTTTGTCAGAATTGTGATAGAGTTCGTATTACTGCGGATGGTAAACTTTACAGTTGTTTATTTGACAAGTCAAGTAATGATCTAAAGAGTTTACTTGATGGAGGAAAATCAGATATAGACGTAATCAAGTGTATCAACAAGTCGGTACAGGAAAAACCAGAAGGAATTATTAAAATTATTAAAACACATTCATTAAGACCAACTTTGAATGTTATGCACACTATTGGTGGATAAACACCTAGTTTAAAAACAGAGGTGTAGAAAATAGTTACAAAATATAAAACGGGATTCTAATTAACAAGAATATACCAGTTTTTTGATGAAAGCGATAGATCGGATTTATTACATCATTTTCTAATTGATTCACAGTTTCAGATCAAAAACAAACAATACTAATTATGGACCAAAACAAAAGTGGTCCTTGATATCAAATATTCCAGTTTTATACTGAAATATTTACTTGGTTATAGCCTCCAGCACCACTTGGGAATGGCTCTTCTAATTCAGAGGTCTGGATCTGACCTGTCTTGTCTGTTGCTCTTACGATAATTTTATAGTCCCCTTTATCTGCAGCTGTAAATCCACTTGTCCACAAAACCCATGTATATTGTGACAATGGATCTTTGACTATCGCAGTTTTCCACGTAGTTCCCCCATCTACGCTTACCTCAACTTTGGATATCCCTCTATCCCCTGCAAATGCTATTCCAGCAACAGGGATGTTTTTACCATTCAGGAAGCTGCTATTAGGTACCAAATTTGGAAATCTATCATCTATGGATTGATTGCCTGGTATAACTATAGATGAATAAATATTTTTGATACCATTATTTGTCCACCCTTTTCTCTGCCAAAAACCTTCGTATGTTTTATCTACCAATTCTATCTCTGTAATCCATTTTGGATTCATCATTCCGTAGAATCCAGGCACTATTGCTCTTACTGGATATCCATGTTCGTTGGTCAATGGCGATTTGTTCATGTCATACGCTAAAATGGTACCATCCATCATACCATTCTCCAATGGAATTCCTACGTCGTATCCATCTGAACATCTAAACACAATATATTTAACGCTAGACTGAACTCCAGCTTTAGAAAGGATATCCCTAAGTCTCACTCCCTTCCATAAGGCGGTGCTTACAAGATTTCCACCTATTTTGTTGCTAATACATGTCAAAGTTGCAAATTCTTCAACTGAATTCATACCTTTAAAATCTTCATAGTTAATTACAACAGGATTATCCACTAGGCCTTTGACGGTGAGATTCCAGTCATTAGCGTTGATACTGGGTACTACCGTGTTTATATCAATCCTATAAAAAATATAGGTTGGAGTTACTTCAGCGTCTACTAGGGGAGTAAGAATGGGATTTTCAAAACCAGGGGGTTTAGATTTTGATTGCAAAACTTGCTGAATTGACTTGTCAAGGGCTTGGGGTGGTCGTTGCTGTTGTCCTGACCCAGAAATTAGACGGTTAAATCCAAGATACACTAATGGGATGGCGATAATTGAAATTATTAAAGCACGTATCATGTCCCTCTTATTGTAGTCGACATCGGCAGTTTTGTTACTTTTATTTATAACATCACTACCACTATCATCATTAGAAGGAATTTCAACCGGATCAATTTTCTTATTCTTATTACCAAACAAGAATGCAAAGATCAATCCATAGGCAGCACTTGGTAATAAAAATAATACAAATGAATTGACAGGAATCGATACAGATTGTCCAGGAGTGGTACTAAGTACCAAGAAAACAATTGTTAGTGTAATCAAAATCAAGTAAGAAATGAACGTAGATATTATGAATTTAAATACATAGTGGGGCGATTTCATTTTTATAAACAATTTACCCAAAACTATACCGATTATACCCCAAAGTAGGATGTTAACCACTGTTGCACCTATGAATGTAGAATATTTAGCCAAAGGACCTAGTGTTAGTACTGCTTGCGATTCGATTTCTCCAGATGTAATTGAGATTAATCCCTGCGAAGCAATTTCAGGTATGAATAATCCATTAATGGCTAATTTTAAGAAAATTGATAAAGATAAACCCACAATTCCTGCAGCAAGACCAAAAAGGAAAAACACAATATAATAATTGCCCCTTATCCTTAGGACCACTATATAATCAAAAAACATTAGAGATTTAAGGTTTTTTCCAAATTTATTCAAATTTCATCTGTATCAGCCTATCAGATAGTTTAACTCACAGTTATTTTCTAACAATAAAGTAATGACACTTGAGATATGACACAATCTTAATCTTATATGGATAATTTATTCTAACTGTAAATAATGAGTGGTATGATTGATGTCGGTGACAAGCCAGAATCCCTTAGAACCGCTGTTGCTCAGGCACTGCTATCATTTGATAGCAAAATTATGAATATAATAAAGGATGGAAATTCTCCAAAGGGAAATATTTTTGAAATAGCAAAAGTGTCAGGTACTCTAGGAGCTAAAAAAACTTCAGATCTTATTCCATACTGTCATCCGATTCCGATTGATGATGTAAAGGTGGATGTTACTATTGAACCTAGCCTTGTTAGAATTCTTGTCAAAGTAAAAAGTATTTGGAAAACGGGTGTAGAGATGGAGGCGTTAACGGGAGCAACTATCGCAGCATTATCCGTATACGACATACTAAAGCCTTTGGACATATCTTTATCAATTAATAACATTAAATTATTAGAAAAGCATGGAGGGATTGGAGATTTTAAGGAAAACTATGATAAGAAGCTCGAAGCAGCTGTCATTACAATTAGTGATTCTAGAAAGAAAGATCAAGATGAATCTGGAAAATTAATAATTAATGCCCTTACCTCAAATGGATTTAATATTGTTGACTACAAGATAATTCCTGATGAAATTAAATTAATAGAGCAAGAGTTGATATATTATTCTGACAAACTCAAGGTAAATATTATTATTACTACTGGAGGAACAGGAGTAGGACCTCGTGATGTCACCCCAGAGGCTACAAAAAAAATCATAGAAAAGGAAGTATCAGGGTTATCAGAGAATCTTCGAGACTATGGACAAAGTAGGACCCCCTTATCCATGCTCTCACGTGGGGTTTCAGGAATTAGAGGAAATACACTAATTGTGAACATGCCAGGTAGCACCAATGCTGTATCTCAATCCATAAGCGCCCTATTTCCAGGGGTAATGCATATTTTTAGAATGATTGCAGGGCATGGTCATCACAAATAGCAAGGTGAAATATACACGGATGTTTTATCCCGTAAACTGAATGTCGTTAACATATGAGTAACCTGGCAAAATACTTACTTGTACCACGTCTCCTTTGAAGAGATTTGTCACACTTTCAGGAACAGTCACATAGCCATTAGTATTGATTATCAGTGATATACTTTGGGTTTCACCCACTACTGGTTTTGCATAGAACTTTTCTTTTATTTTTGTAAGGTGGACGTATACTATTTTTCTAAAATCATGAAATTTCTTACGGCAAGTCCAATCTTCAACCATTGTAGCAGAAATGCCAAAAACACTAATCGTAGTTTGTCCCGAAAATAGGGATATTAAGGGCCTTGCAAATACAAAAAAGGCATTCAAACTTCCTTGAATTGGTCCGGGCATAACTATTATTGGTTTTTTGTTGACGAAGCCAAGCCCTGTTACTCTACCCCGATCTAGTTTTATCTTATGAGCTATAATTCCAGACGATGTCATCGAATCAAGGGTTGATTTCACAATATCCTGCTTACCGGCTGATGTTCCACCTATAGTTATGATTAAATCAGAATTTTTTGCGGCATGATTAATTTTTCCTTTGAGGATGCCTACGTCGTCTGGTGTAACTCCCATATCTATCGATATGCCACCTAATGCGTTAACTAAGGAAGAAATAATTGGACCATTAGTGTTGACTACTTTATTTTCTATGTTTTTTCGGTATTCTTCAATATCATCTGTAAGTTCGTTACCTGTAGGTATAACAGCGACTAGAGGTTTTCTAAAAACTGAAATTTTACTAATCCGCAGAGAAGCCAAAAGGCCCATGTGTTGAACTCGTATTACCTGTTCTTTACATAACACTTTTTTTCCTTTCTTAATATCCGATCCACTTGAATACACAAAACTTGATTTCTCTACGCGTTCAATTATCTCTACTAGGTCGTTATGGATTAATTTTGTATTTTCTACAGGTATTATGGCATCGGATTTTAAAGGCATATATCCTCCAGTTTGAATTCTATATGCTTCTCCTTTTTTTAGAATATGGTGGGGGGTGATCCCTAAGGTAGATTCAGTGTGTGAAATCCTTAAAACAACTGGATTTTTCCTAGATGCATTAGTTACATCCTTAAATCGGATTGCATATCCATCCATGTGAGAAGAATCATAAGCAGGTATATTTTCTTGTGCAAAAACATCATCTTTTAAGATCCTTCCAAGTGAGTCAAAAACAGGAACAAGTTCTGTATTCTTAGGAACCGTTATTTTTTCTAAGAGAATTTTGAATGCCTTATCTACTGTAAAATATGGATCAGAATGCTTTTTCATATTAATTCATCCTTTTGAAATTGAAAGCGATATTAAGCTTGTTGAACATCATGTAAGACATATAATTCAAATTTTTACTTTCAGAATTTGAACTAAATATTTGTGCTTGTATTCTCAATTTGTCTTGATTGATTTCCCATCCACCCATTTTTCATCGCCTTTTGATAGAATTTCTTTTTTCCAAATTGGTACCTCTTGTTTGATCTTTGCAAGAATGTATCTACAGGCCTTAAAGGCATCTTTACTATGAGGAGTTGAAAGTGCTATGACTACACTGTTGTTGCCTAAAGCTAATTTACCTATCCTATGAACTATTTTAATTTTTTTAACACCATACTTTTCCATAGCCAATTTTTCAATATTTTTTATCTTATTTTCAGCCATTTGTACGTAGGATTCATAATACATTCCTTTTACTTTTCCATTCATTCCAAAGTTTCTTACCGAACCTACAAAAATTACTGTTGCCCCAGAATGTCCTTCAGTGTCCACCATAGAACTTATGACATCATTGACATCAATATCTGATTTCGTTATTCTTTGAGAGGGTGATGAGGATGATGATGGCTCGAGTGAATCGTTGTTATTCATAGAATTACGGGAATTATTACTTGAATTGGGTTCTGATTTATTGGTCTTTTTTTGCAAATCTCTACTTTTCAAATCAAAACTATCCTCCAGAAATCGGTGGTAGAAGGGCCACTTCATCATCGTTTTTTAGAATCGAGGTTGAGTTAGAATTGACAATGCGGTAATTGACAGAAATTTTTATGTTTTTTATGTTTTTTATGTTTGGATACCTGGTTAGTATAATTGATATTAGTTCCTTTATTGAAGTATTTGTGGACAACTCCATTATTTCCTCTTTTTTTCTAGTTGTTTCATGTATGAAGGCAAAATAAAGGACGGTGACACGAATCTTTGGCATCTGGGTTGTCATAGATACATCTACTATTTAAAACGATAAAAACCATATATGTATTGTCTGTGATCTGACATAGTAGACTGGATCCATTCCAAATTGGTCGGATTGCTAAAACAGTACGTTAGTCAGAAACATTGCTTTAAATAGCACATTATGAAACAATGAAAAGATAATCACACTGCAAATTGATAATAACTCTTTATCCTGTTTGAGGGTTAAGATATTTTATGTCACAAAATGCGTAGGAATAACTATATGAGAATTCGATCAAGCTAAAAAGGCGGAGTAATAAAATTCAAACTAAAAGCTTGTCAATTTCCTTATCGATTTCTCTTAAGATAAAATCTAAGTCTTTTTTTAGATTATTTAGCGCTTCTATAGAAAGACTATTTATTTCTACATCTTTGTAATAAAACCTCTGTGACCCAATCATAGAATGAGATAAATCTATTCTGAAAAGAGGCTTTGTTTCTTTTGTCTGGTTTATTAGTTTCACGTCATTTTCATTATTTTTCTTTTTCTTATTTTGAGAATCGACTTTAGATTCAGTATTAGAGTCATGTGAATGAGAATGAATCTCGATCACCGAAGAATAAATAGAAATTTTGTTAAAATCAATATCAAGGATTTGCTTTATTTCGTTAAGGATTTTTTGTCTTTGACTATAATTCTTGTTAATTTTCTTATTTATTCTATTTCGTAAATCTTTCAACTACAAGAAAATGGAAATGCCCATTTTTTTATAAATCTTTAAAGGATCTTTTGCTTACGATCAAGATCCATAAAATATCTCACTGTCAAATTGCCAACCATTGGACAATTCTCCATCAATAGTCTCCAGATAGCAAACGACTTCAATCATGAAATCTTGTTTCTCTTTTTTTCTTCACGTACAATGTGAGGGGCAGTAGCCTTGAATATGGCATACACATACTCTCCCTCGATGATCTTCAAATAATCCTTAGATTCCTGGGTAATCCTCGATACTAAACTAATGTCATCAATAACTAAATGAATATTTAGAATGCCCGTTTTTATGTTCGAATCATAAATGGCAGCTACTTTTGTCTTAATTATGTTTCTTGCGCTGGTACTGACATAATCTACAGCCAAGATAATATCTTCAGGTTTTATCAATACTCCTACTACGGAATCAATTGGATAATCTCCCAGGATTTCAAATTCATGTTCTCCCACTTTGAAAGTAGTAATCCCATTTGTTGAGTCAGTAACACAGCCCTCCAAATAATTATGATCCCTTTGAAAAAACTCTGATATTGATGAGGTTGACATTGGTGGATTATTTGGAAAAGTTAACATTGTTTTTAGTGTGTCAGTCTTTTTGATAACACCTTTTTCTAATACCGAGACAGAATCGGCAAGTGCATATACATCATCTTCAAAGTGTGTTACATATATTCCCAATACTTCCTCTTCCTTAAGTATTCGCCTAAGATCCTTTCTCAACTGAACTCTAGTTTTAGTATCAAGATGAGCAAGCGGTTCATCCATTAACATTATTTTTGGTTTAGTTACAAGCATTCGCGCTAAGGATATTTTTTGCATCTCTCCACCACTTAATGCATGTATGTCTCGTTCAAGAAGATTAGAAACGCCAAATGATTCTACAAGTCTATTGATTTGTGATCTTTGGTTATCCCTGATAGATTTTCTAATACCAAATACAATATTCTCATAGACATTCAAATGTGGAAAGAGACTTGGATTTTGAAAAGAATATCCTATTCTTCTTGATTCAATAGGTGTATTGGTTATATCATCACCACTGATGTAAATAGACCCTTTGTCAGGTTTGGTCAATCCCGCTATTAGATTTAGGAGAGTGGATTTGCCGCTTCCAGTGGGACCTATTAACACCATAATTGTGTTATTCTGTAGTTTCAGATCTATTGGTCCAAATGTAAATCCTGGAAATGACTTTACCAAGTTAACTATTTCTAGAGTCAAACTAATTTCTCCATCACGGGTCTCCAAAACTAAAGATTTTATTGTTTTTTATGGTATCACCACTCGATTTTTTCACTATTATAGAATATACAATTACGAGAACTATTGAAAGTAAAATAGACAAAATTATTCCTGGAATAGCCTGAGACAAACCTCCCAATGCATTATCCTCATATATCTGGATAGAAATGGTGTGGGGATTGTAAGCTAACATCAACGTTGCCCCCAATTCACCAATGGCTCTTATCCATGTCATCACTATTCCAATCAAAATTCCTTTTTTTGCTAGCGGAATCGAAACTCTTATGAAAACTTCTAAATTTCTCTTTCCAAGGACCCGTGCAACATTTTCTAATGATTTATCTATTGAATCAAATGCAGCCATACTGGCTAGGATCATAAATGGAGAGGCAACATATGTTTGCGCTATGATAATCCCTATTATTGATTGAGTAAACTCGACATTGGGAAACAATTTATCCAAGAATGATTGGGGATTAAACACCCCCAAAAGGAGAGCACCGCTAGCAAGTGGTGGCAACACTAGAGGAATAACTATGATAATTTGTGCAACAGATCTGCCTGGAAATTTATATCTTGATAAGCAATATGCCAAGGGTATGCCAAATAATGCAATCAACAAAGTGGATACTGACGCAGTACCTATGCTTAAAACAAAAGCGTCAATGACTCTTGGTCTAGTGAGTGATTCTAGTAAGATGCTAGGTTCAACAAAAATCAAGATACTAAAGAGCGGATAAATGATAGATGCCAGAGCAATAATGGATAAAACACATATTACAAGTTTGAAGTTGATGAATCTGGTATTATTCATAGATTTATTCTTTGAAAAAGCTAGTTAACCTGATTGCATTTATTATTATCGTGTCTCTTATTCGATATCTTCACACCTGCTCGGAGGTATTTAACATTCAACGAAAGTAGTTTTGTATCCGTTTAGTGCGTGCGATGATGATTGAGAATCCTTTATTTCATGATGAAAATACAGCACACCATATTCAATAGAGATTTGGAATAATACTACACCTCCCAAATCCCTGTAGAGTGGGTATATTACAATATAGTTGGTTACTACGATTCGGTGAGTTAGAGCATCAGGGCATTCACCATTTTTATCGTACATCTATCGAATTTGATCCAAATTAGTTCTTGATTCCAATTCAAGAAGCTGAATAGTTAGTTTTTCAATTTCTGAATCAAGGTTCTGCACGCTTCTTAATTTTTTGATAAGTAATTTCCATGTTTCATTTTTGGAGTTTTTTTCAGAATTCTTATTTCTAACTCCAGCCAATGTATTTCCACCTTGAGATAAGGTATTGGATAGAAAGTCGCCATCTTGTAATAAAACTACAAGTTGACTCATATTTATGATATCTTCATTTGTGACACCATTATTCTTAAGATACAACAATAAAGGGGTCATTTGACTTTGGATTAGTAAATTTTCTTTGTATTTTGGAATTTCATTTTCCAATTCACTCTTTTTTGCATTCAATTCTTTTATTTTGGTTTCAAATCCTAGTTTACTGTCGTATTGCTCCTCAATATCATCTAGAAATTTTTTAACGGCGTCTAATACTGGTATTTCATTGGACACAGCGATTTCAATAATCGTATTATAAAGTTGTTTGAGCTTTTTAAGATTAAACCCCATATCGTCGAGGTCCCAATATATTTTTATAGTTTGTCTAGAGATGTCAAGTTGAGATTCTCGTGATGCAATCTGTTTGAGCAGGTTTTGTAGTTTGGGAGTATTTAGATCTATAGTATTTGATGAAAAAAACAGAATCTCATCGTCCAAATTAATGTTGTAATTATCAAACAAATCTTGTTTTAAGAAACCATACCACTGCAATTGGGTTAGCACGTTGTTGTTTTTGTTAGTTGTTTCTCTAAGATTATTTTCTAGAGCTGATTTTTTATTTTCTAGGAAAGATATATCAGTCTTTAGGGAATTCCTAAGCCGTTCTTGTCCCTTAAGCTCTTGTTTGATTTGATCGAGATGGTAAGTAACTTGCGAAATAAATGGGATTTCAATAGATATTTCTGACTCATTGATTTGCTTCGTTGACAGATCTTCTATATTCTCAAAGTTTTTTAGATTATCACCACCAATTTCCCCCTCAATGGCCCTATTCAGATAATTCAGGGTATTAGATTCGTCCTCATTTTCACTGGATAGAGAAAGATAAGGGTCTTTGCTAACAGCGTAAGGGGAGTCGGATCCAAGGGAGTCAAAAAAATCATGTAAATCTTTGATCCATTCTATACTATCTGATGGTTTAATGCTATTTTTTTTACATTTATTATACATTTCTTCAATAAAGAAGTAAATTTCATTTTTCTCTGTTTTATCCATATTTCTTTTTTTCGCAAATCGAATCTCTTGAGATGAGAGTAAATAATCATTATTTCCTCTATCCCAACCAGTTGATTCTTTTCTGATCTCCTCTAAAAGATCTCGTTTAGGTCTAGAAGTAGTCCTCTCCTCAAATTCATCGTTTATACCAAATGTTTTCAAAATTTGAACCATTCTAAACCCGAGAGCACATTCTTGAATTGTCATTCCTGATTTGTTTACAATTATCCCAAATTCTCTTATTTCTTCAATTCCAGCGTTCCCGAGGCAATCCTTCCAATGTTTGACCAGGTTGTATACTGTACCTTTGGATAAACTAGTCTCTTCAGCTATTTGATCGAGGGTTTTACCTTCACAATATTTTTTGATAAAAACGGAAATGTTTGACAAGGTTGTATACTGTACCTTTGGATAAACTAGTCTCTTCAGCTATTTGATCAAGGGTTTTACCTTCACAATATTTTTTGATAACAACGGAATTGTTAAAAGATGATTTTCTTCGTCTCATATTATTTATGAAATGCTAGCTTAATAAAGTAGTCAATCTCTTTGGTCATTTTGGTCAGGGTTCTAGTCAATGTAGTCACAAAAATAGTCAATTTGGTATTGGTTAAAATAGGCTCCAAGTAATATCAATGATCAAAGGCCTTAATCGAAATATATCCAAAACTTTATTTTAATCACAAAATTGGTCTACATAGTCTCATCCAAATACTCTGGATGTAAGAATGTTGAAAAAAGATCTAATCCCCAAGGTCTTGGATCTATTGCAAGTTGGGTTTAGCATGTATTTTTTTGCTTAAGACTATGGACATGCTTATAGCAGCTATTGAAAACACCAGGGCACTAAGAAATATTAGGTCAAAAGAAAACGAGGAAGGTAATGATTTGGTTATTCCTTGTATGTTAATTAGTGACTGGTTTGTTTGCATATACATTGCAGCCAAAGCAGGTCCAATTGACGACCCGACAATTCTCAACATCGTACTAATTCCCATCGTTACACCAGTAAATTCAACAGGTGTTGACAGGATGGTTACATTTACTGCCCCCACGGAAGCAAGGGAGAGGCCAGTCGATAATATTGCCAAGCCTAAAGAGATGGAAATCTCTGTTGAATGAAACAAATACAAAATTGAAAACCCAGTTGCTGTAAGGACGGTACCTATAATCATGGGTTTTATCGATCCCAGTTTTGAAATGATGAATCCAGAAGTAGGCCCAAATATTAATAGGACTATTGCGAAAGGCAGTTGGATTTTACCGGTATTGATGGCATTTTCAATCCAGAAGTGTACCAACGTTTACTGCCCCAAAGCAAGGACTACATTGTACTAATCCCCATTGTTACACCAGTAAATTCAACAGGTGTTGACAGGATGGTGACGTTTACTGCCCCCACGGAAGCAAGGGAGAGGCCAGTCGATAATATTGCCAAGCCTAAAGAGATTGAGATCTCTGTTGAATGAAACAGATACAAAATTGAAAACCCGGTAGCTGTAAGGATAGTACCTATAATCATTGGCTTTATCGATCCTAGCTTTGAAATGATAAATCCAGAAGTAGGTCCAAATATCAAGAGGACTATTGCGAAAGGTAGTTGGATTTTACCGGTATTGATGGCGTTTTCACCAAATCCTATTGGTTCTGGGCTTTGTACTAGTATAGGAATAGTCTGAAAAACCATAAACATCGACAAGCCTACTATCATAATGATCATATTTGAAAGCAAGATTGGTGGTCTCAAGAAAATTCTAAAATCAATTAAGGGATATTTGATTCGCCTCTCCAAACGAACAAAAAAGAATAGTGATGTCGCTCCAATTACCAAAAATGGCGCGATTTGTTCCAAAGAAGAGTAAGGACTAGCAGTAGCAACACCAGAAAGATTTGATGCATTTTGATCTGGCGATGTTTGCAAGTATGTTAAGGAGAGGAGAAAGGAAACAATAGTAATCGCTAGTAAAATTGATCCTTTAATGTCAATTTGAGAATAAATCATTTGTTTTTTCTTTGGAATTTTGTTTGTAGAATTTTTCAGTAAATTTGTATGTTTATCTAGTTTTTCGTCCTTTTGCTCAAGACTATTGTTATCAGAGACATTAACATATTTTCGTATCATTAGCAGCAATAGTATCGAAATAGGAATTATCGTAAAAAATGTCATCTTCCATCCAAATTCATGAATAATCAAACCACCGACTGATAATCCAATGACTGAGCCTGCTGCAAACATTGAAGTAATGATTCCGGTTGTGATGGAAATTCTTTCCCTTGGAAACTGATCTCGAATAATGCTAAATGCTATGGGGAACATTCCTAGACCAATGCCCTGAATTGTTCTTGCTATTATCATAGTAAGAAAATCGTTTGCAAACCCGCCTAAACAAACCCCGACAGTGTATATAGCCATTATAATTAGCAAGACTTTTTTTCTGCCATAGATGTCAGATAGTTTACCTGCTATAGGGGTCATAACAGCCCCTGCTATCAAATAAGATGTCAAAATCCAAGATGATAAACCATATGAGACATCAAAATCATTGATTAGAGTAGGAATGGCAGGTATCAACATCGTTTCTGCATACATAACCATTGTTGCAAGGCAACTAAGAATGACTAGTACTTTCCATGGCTGTGATACTGAGAGGAGACTTTTGTAATCAAAAGACGACTTCTTTATTCTTTTAGATGTCACTTTTTTTAACCCCCAACTTTTTATTTTTTAATCCTTTTACCAATTTCATAGGCTAGTTTTTGTGGATGTAGGTCGTTTCTTAATAATAATGTTCGATGTAGGTTGATTGATTAATTCCCGTTTTTGTTTGATTTCTTCGGAGCAATTCAAATTGAATTTATCTTGCAAATTAAGCCACATTTGTTCCAAAGTTTTTTTTGTTATGGAGACATCCTCTTCAGATATTTGATCTAGACATATTTTTTTTATTTCAGACACACATTCTATAGTATCATCAAGAAATTCGTGTGCCTTTTCGGTTAATAAAATGCGGTTAATTCTTCGATCCTTCTGGTCGATCTTTCTGATTACTATTCCATCCTTTTCTAATTTATCGATTATTGGAATAAGGGTTGGCCCTTCCAAAGATAATTTATCAGCAATTTCCCTCTGAGTTAATCCAGCAGTATTATTTGCAAGTATTATTAACACTTTCCATTGGCCAAAGGTAATACCAAATTGCTTACGCAATTCTTGGTCTATTACATAAACTAAAGATTTGCCCATTCTATTGATGATAAAACCAATGCTATTTTGAAAATCATACTTAATCATATATTATACACTAATAAGTAGTATACTAATCAATAGTATTTAAACGATTAGATTACTACTGCATCCTTTTCTAACTTATCGATTATTGGAATAAGGGTAGTTCATACATTTATCAGCAATTTCCCTCTGAGTTAATCCAGCAGCGTTATCAATATGCCATTTCAAATTCAATAAGAAACTGAAAAATCATGTTTAATCATATATTATACACTAATAAGCTAAAATAGTATTTAAATGATTAGTTATTATAAGTCAGTAAATTAACACACATCTATGCCATTTCATTCAATAAGAAACTGAAGCAAAGATGGTATTATAACAGATATTGCGTCCTAGATATGGGGTCAACATTATCAGAAAATAATTTGCTATATCTTTTAACTAACGTGAGATAAATTACGAAGGAGGGAGTTTTGAGTGTTCATCCCTTAAGCGGGCTTTTTTGAAGCTATCAAGTTTCTTAGTTTATGAATCCCATATCCTGATTTTGATGAAATGGCAATTTTTTCGATCGAATCGTCCATGTATTTCATTATTTCTTGTATTTTATCTGATTGGATAGTCTCTACTTTGGTCAAAACTATGTGTAATTTTGACTTGTCGATTTTGAGTTCTTCGAGAACCTGCCAACAACTAGAATATTTTTTGCCAATATCCTCTAAATCCTCTGAACAATCAATCAAGAAGAAGATCAAATCAGCTTCAAGTGATTCTTCTAATGTGGATTTGAAAGCATCTATCATGTAATGTGGAAGTCTGCTGATAAAACCTACTGTATCCACAACCAGGATATCTACCTCACCATTATTGTCGATATTACTGGAATTGTCAAGTGATCTTGTGGTGGTTGATAATGTTGTGAACAGATTAGCAGATGTTTCTTTATTTTCCTTAGTAAGTAGATTGAAAAGAGTTGTTTTTCCCGAACTTGTATATCCAACAAGGGAAACGATGAACATTCCTTTTCGTAGTCTTTGTTTGCGATACTCGTGACGCTTGAGATTTGCATCTTTTAATTTTTCTTTCACAAATCCCATCTGTCGTTTTAAATCACGGAATTGAACATCTACGATATATTCACCCATTCCTCCTTTTCCCACCCTCTCATTACTTTTACTCATGAGTTTTGCGTTTTCTCTTACGCGAGGCATCTTATATTGAATCTCAGCTAATTGGATTTGCAGTTTGGATTCATTTGTTGTAGCCCGAGAATAGAAAATATCAAGAATCAATCTCTCTCTATCAATTATTGGAATTTCTATAAGTTCTTCTAAATTAAATATCTGTTTTGCACCTAGATGTTCATCAACAAATAGTTTTTCAATATTACCTGCTTGTGAAACAAATTGTTTTATTTCTTCAGCTTTGCCAAACCCCATACCATATTTGGCGCGATTTAGGTACTTTTGAGTAAAAACCTTTACTACTTTAAAACCGGGAATCGATTCAACTAAACTTTTGGCCTCTTCTACTGCAAAATCTTCAGGATAAGTAACTAGTATTATATTAGCTTGATGCAAATTAATGACTTTTCCATATGATTACACGGTTCATATTTGTTATACATGTGTATTGGGTATATATTTTGAAAGTCTAATAGATGTCTGAAACTTTAGAGCAAATGAGAACAAAATGAGAATTTATGTTACTTCCCTTTTGGTCATCAAGATTCAAGACTGATTAATTCATTTTATCGAGGTATTGATAGGATTCAATAATTAGAAAGAACTTAGTTCAAAATAGAAAAGGGTTAGAATCAATGAGGTTTTACAAGTAACTTGTTTAAAAGTCAATATTATATCTAATTGCGGAATAAGAACATAAATGGTTTATGTATGAACAAGAATATCACAATATTATTTGAACTTAAATAAGGATAGTAGAAGAAAAATTGGTTATTCCATTAGACGCCTATTTCTGCTGCTAACTTCAACATCTTCTTACCCTCTTTTGTTAGTTTATTGTATGTTCTGTTCTTTACAATATTTCTTTCTACCAACCCCCTCTCTGAGGCTTTAAGCAATAACTTGTGTCCATAGCCGTATGCACCAAGTTTTTTCAACAAGTCTCTAGTAGAATATTCGTTCTCACCTATAGATTTGATCAATTTTACCAAAGCTCGTTCTTCAATCATTATTTTGATTAGGTTTGCATCTCGCATATCAGTAATGACACATATTGGTTATTTATTAGTTACCTTTTGATGGCAACAAATACCTCATTTGGAGATGATCACAGAACCATTAAGGTCTACTATTCACAACATAATACACTAATCTCATTAAAGGATACCCATGAATTTGGATATTTTGTATTATATTTTCAATACATAGAAAGGCTAGCAATGATCAGTTTTTAATTTCAGATATATTTTTATACAGTATAGTAATTCAAACGAAGATTTAATTAGATTAATACCGACAATATTGACTCGGTTTAGAGGGTCCTGTTCTCTTAATCCCTACCCCCTAAGTAATTAAAAAGCCTTTATACCCCATGTAATAATAATAAGTGGAATGATATCAATATTTTTAAAGAAAAATCTACCCGTATTCTCTTTTATAGCAATACTAAGCGCGTTAATCCTATTAATCTCCAATTCACTGGTTCCCAATCAAGCCTCAGCAATCACACTGGAAGAACAAGAGGGAATTCCAAATTTGGTTCTAGTTTCGACGTCAACCAATAGTCAACAAGACCCAAACAATTCAACTTCCGTTAATGCTACTCAAATACCAGAAAATGCCAAGGGACCTACTATACCTTCCAAGGGTTACTTAGTCGAGGAAATACGCGACGGTCTTTATTGGGTTACTGATGGAGTTTATAATACCATGTTTCTAGTGAGTGATGATGGCGTAATCGCTGTTGATGCACCACCATCCCTGGGTGAAAATTACATCAAGGCAATTAGAGAAGTAACAGACAAACCAATAAAATATGTGGTTTATAGTCATTCTCATACGGACCATATCGGGGCTGCTGGAAACATATATCCAGACAACGTCACTATTGTAGCTCAAGAAGAAACAGCCAAATTATTAAAAATTGCAAATGATTCAAACCGACCAATCCCTACCGTCACATTCAAGGACAATTATAATCTGACCCTGGGTAATCAAACTCTAGAGCTTGACTATAAGGGTGTCAATCATGAACCCGGTAATACATACATTTATGCTCCAAATCAAAAGACGTTGATGTTTGTAGACGTCATCTTTCCAGGTTGGGTCCCATTCAAGGATTTGGCCATAACCAAGAATGTATCCGGTTTTGTACAGGCTCATGACTTAGTATCAAGTTACGATTTTGATACGCTTGTGGGTGGTCACCTCACTAGGTTAGGCACTATGGAGGATGTGAAAATTCAAAAGGAATTCATCACGGATTTGATCAATGCTTCAAAGGCAGCAAATAGCAAAATTAACTTTATGGACTTTGTTTCAAAATATGGACTCACAAATCCATGGCTTACATTTTCTGAATACGCTGATGCAGTAACTGATGAATGCACTAATACAATGTTAGCAAAATGGAAAGATCGATTAGGAGGAGCAGAACAATTTACGGAAAGTCATTGTTGGATAATGACTGAAAGTCAGAGAGTCGATTGATTGATTAGTATAATCATATTAATTCATCAATCAATTCCTTTTAATATTGAAAAACATATATAATTTTTAATAAATATCAAGAAATTGAGAATCATTTAAATTTGGATTTTCTTAATCCATGAAATTACTCTTAACTATTCGATGGTATTTGACAGAGTATTTGAATCATATTACTTGAATAAACGCAATGTATGGTATTCGTACCGGATGAAAAATATGTATCATAATGATCGTTTCTTACCCCATTACCAAACATCATATAAGCAGGGTCTTTGCAATCTAATCATATGAACTCTTTTTCCAAACTTACATTAACTATCTTGGTAATGTTATTGATTCTTAATTACGCCAAATTTCCAAATTTCGTCTTTTCCCAAAATAATAAAATCAACGTTAATCCCATTGTTAACAGTACATGGATAAGTAAACGTGATAATCTCAATGTAACAATGTCATTAACTCCTCAAATGCCTATAATTGATCAGACGACAAAAATCAACTTTGAAGTAAAAAAATTGGATAACCAAGGTTTTCTCAACAATGCTAGTGCAAAGATAACAATAACCGATCAAGATGGAAGACTATATAAATTTGAAAATAAATTTTTTCCAATAATAAATGGCAAAGTTTCTGTGGATTATTTTTTCCCTGTCGAAGGAGAACATGAAGTCATCTTACGGTTATACAATAATTCTATCCCTTTTACTGTAAGCTCATTTAATATAATAATACCACAATTGGTCCCCAAGGATAATAATTTGATATCCAACCTATTTGGTAATCTGTTCCACTAGGTTGTTTAACTTTATTACAAACCAAGTTCACATCAGAACGAGATTTTGGGTATCATGTTTAGACGATCCGTCTGAGTTGATCAAAAATCAAAAAAGAAATTCACAAAAAAAGCCATGTAGGCGTTTATTTCTTAACCCATTCATCACCCTGTTTCTTGTATTCTTTCTTCACAGCAGCCCAAGCTACTTTGTGAGCCACTTCTTCTACATCCTCCTTTGCACCACCTCTCCTCTTCCCGGGGTTTTCATATTGTTTCAAGGCGCTAGTATGCACCTTCTTAAAAATATGCTGAGCGTGTTCCGGCAGCTGATCTATTCTTTTCTCTGTTGCATCAGATAATTTGATGTCGTCCTCTTTTTTCTTTTTGTCTTTTTCAGGCATTTCAATTACACCTTAACCATTTTTATTTTCCATGTTGAATTTCACAGTGATTAAGCCTGGTTCTATTTAGCACTGGTCATCTGTACCTCTTTTTTTAAGCCATATATTGCAATTTTTCATGAAAAACATTACGCAACATACATTAAATACTGATTACTCTACTCATTTTTTGAAAGAAAATTAGAATAAACAAACAAAAATCAAAATTTGTAAAAAAAGAAATGTTCATCAAATAAGCACATCACAACAATAGACAATTAAGACGGCTTGATCTCTATAACCTTTGACTATAATAGTAACTCTTTACCATCTTATTTGGATAAGCCAGCGTAAAACAAATATGAAATAGAGATTAATTTACCTCTAATTCCTTTATTCTCTCTTCTACTCCTTGAACCTCTCTTTTCAAATCTTGATGATACTCCTTCAATAGTTGAATTTTCTCTTCTTTAGTTAGAAAGGTTCTTCTAGTATAGCTTGATCCATAGCAACCGTAACCCATTATTTCACCTCCCTATCCATTCCATCGGACATACGATACATAGAGATTAAGTCGTATTTATATATATCGTATATCCAATATCATTTTTTGATGTTCTTAATTAATTGAGGGATGAGCAAAGATCTGAAGTACGATATTGTTTCCACTTTTTTCCATTAATATTCAATGTAGGTCACGGCATTAAATGGTTATAAATGGGGTAAAGAAAGAAAAACCATCATAATAGCGGCTAGTTCTACTTCCTTTACAATATTCGGTGATTTGAGCAGACCAAAAAGATAGACTGCAAAAAACACAATATCAGTCATCTGCACAAAGATGAAATTTTACAAACGGGACCATGATCGGAATTTCAATTTATTAACTATTTTGGCAGGTTAAAATTGATCAAACAATAAGATTTTAAAAATCCACGGTTTAAGTCAATTAGAAGAGTAATACTCACCTTAATTACAAACTCATCCGTAAGTAACTATAATTTTTTTTATTAGTATCTGTGGAGGTAACTAACAAATTCTTGTTAGACAATTGTCAATCGAGTCAGATAAGAAATGATGGTTACCATGAAAATGTTCTTCCATATTATTACAATTAAGACAGCTCCAAGCAATGATTTCTTCGCATGAAGAATTGGATACATTCATGCATATTTGATGCGGTTCTAAAATGGATCCACATTTTCTACAAGAATCTATATTGTGCATTTTCTATTTCCTTTGTTTTTGGTCAACGTTTTCTAAAAAATAAAAAGACTTAGAATTATCCTTGTGCTAATGCGTTACTTCCTGTGTTTTCTTGACTTTGGACGTTAATGTTGTTACCTGAACCGATTGTGTCTCCACCAGATACTACTTGGCTGTTTTGGCTGGAGGATTGAGATTGGCTGATACTTTGTTCTGCAGAGTTTCCACCCTGTCCACTTTGTGCTAATGCATTGTTTCCACTATTCTTTTGGTGTTGGAAGCTGACATTGTTGCATGAGATAAAGGTAGTTACACCTGATACACATTGTGCATTTTGGTTTGATGATTGTGATTGATCTATAGACTGTTTTGCTATATTTTTCTTGTTGTGTGTGGCTAAAGCATCATCTACATTTAGCATTGGACTGACAAAAAGAGCTAATGCTACCACTACTGCAATTGATGCGACAAAGAGTTTTTTGTTTTTGTTGTGAATATTTGTTTTATTCATACCAGTCATACAATACAAAAAATATATTGAATTTGCTAACTGATTGCAATACTCTAATATTCTAGCATTTTTAGAATCAGAAAATCGATCTAAAAAAATTAGAAAAAATCCGGTAGGAATTTGAGGGAAAGATTAGAAAATATATCAACTAAACAATAAAGACTAGACTTAGAATTTTCATCCAGACTTATTATACCTCTGAAATATGACACTGCTATACAAGTTCATCCAAATTTATGTTTAATTATCAACTAATCTTAGATCAAAATACAAATTGTCGCACTATTTTGAAGATCATATAGGTATAAGATTATGAATTTTGAATGGCTTTTAAATAAATAAACTAAAATTCGGATAATACCAGTTCAAAATCATATATTATTATAATTTTATGATATGTTTAATACGAGCCATTTATCTATATAGCCATGGATTATGATCAGATTTGTAAGAAAGTTTTAGATATCGATCCAAAAGTTCGTTTTGCAGGCATTTGTGATGAAACCGGTGAAACAAAGTATGGCGGCATGAGAGATGGGAAACCAAGTCTACTTTCGCCTCAAGAATCACAAAAATCTAATTTGCAAGCATTGGGTAGATGGGGACTGCGAAAAACACTAACTAGTAAAACGGGAAGGGGAATATATGCAATGACAGAATATGAAAAATTGAAAAGAATAACCATTCCATTGGATGATGATGATCATCTCCTTGTGGTGACTACCGAAGTTGATGCAGATCACGGAAATATCATTAGTAAAACTCTCAAAATAGTTAGCGAGTAACAAAAAAAGAAACAATCTATTTTTTGATCCAAGACAGACTCATTTTGGATTAGTATAATAAATTCAATTTAAGGTCAGATCAAAAACAAGAGGGACCCTATAATTGGATCATCGTAGCGGTTGTACCACAATCTATTTATTAATATAATTAAGACTTGACCATTGCTGCACTTTACTTTTATAGATACTAAGAAGCTGATGAGTGGTCAGAAGTGAAGGAAATACAGACGTAAATTAAAATATCCTTTGATGAATTGATTTCACTTTTTCTATCAATTAATCTTCATGTTTGACAACATAAAGAATTTTTTATCGTTACCACAGTAATAGTTATAGTAATTTTCTTAAGTCAATACCAGCATAATCTTCATGAATGACTTTAAGAGAAATTGAAAATTCTCTTTCTGAAATCGCCTTTGATAGGCATGTCAAAAGATAAATCAAGAATCGATATGTGTTTTTTATGTGAGTCGACGTCGACTTCATGTAGCAAACGATTTTCAATCAAAAGGAAATTGTCCAGAAGTTAATACATATTCTAAAAATCTTTTTAAAGCATGATTTTAGAATTTACTCTTTGAAGGGAGAGAATACGGACTCGGATAAGCGTATAGATAACGACAAGCTAGATGATGAAGACAGAAGGGTTCTAGAAGACATTATTTACAAAAAGACTAACCAGAATGAAAAGGAAACAGAAATTTTTGATCTGAAGACTTTGGTCAATTTGAGGCAAGATCGATTATGGGGGGCAATAAAAGAAAGATATCGATACAACACATCTATTAAAAGAGGCCAAGACTATTTGCTAAGACACGTAGATTCTAAAGTATCATTGGTAGTTATGTATGCAGACTTGGTCGGCTCCACTAAGATGAGCATGACCTTGCCGGTAGAAAAATTAGTCACGGTTGTAAGGGCATTTTCCCATGAAATGTCCTCAGCCATAGAGAGTCTTAATGGATATGTTCTAAAATATGCAGGTGACGCGGTTATCGCTTTTTTTCCTTCTGGATTCAACAAATATCTAACATGTGATAACGCATTCAGATGCGCTGAGTCCATGATTAATATCCTTAAGGATGGTATCAATCCTATTCTAAGTAAACATGATTACCCGAGTCTTTCCGTCAAAATTGGTATCGACGAAGGAGAAAACATAGTATTCCAATATGGTTATGATAGGAGTTCTCAGGTTGATATTTTGGGATACACAATGAATGTGACTTCGAAAATTACATCTATTACATCACCCAATGAAATATCTGTTGGAGAAAATGTTTATAAATTACTACATCCACAGATTCAAACGAATTTTAAGCAGGTCAATTTTGATAATAGCGATTGGAAATATATTGACATAAAAACAGGGAATCCTTACAAGGTGTATACTTTAAAGTAATCGGCCATCAAACTAGTATCAACCCTGTTTGATTTTTATTCCACTACTCACGCTGATTATGTTTTTTTCCCACGTTGATTATTGTCGCCTTTATTATATTGTAAAACAATTTTATTTATAAGCTTGTACTAATTAGTTCTATGATTTGCTGTACTATATGACAATAATGTTTAATAACTATTTTTTGAAATAGCAGACTTGCAAATAATTCCTATTCAAATTGGGCTAAAAATAGTGATCGGTAAACTTTAATCTACTATAAATAGAGATAAACTATGCATAAAACTAAACTTTTATTTTCCTTTTTTATTTCATCAGTTATATTACTTTCCTTAGCAATCATTCCATACAGCGTCCATTTATCCTTTGGCGCTTACGCAAAAGCACCAGTGGCTCCTCGTGGACCTAGTATTAAAGATGACAATCTCGTTGTTGAAAAAATTACTGACGGTTTAGACTTCCCCACCAGTATGGCATTTTTAGGACCCAACGATATATTAGTAACCGAGAAAGTAACAGGAAAAGTCATGAGGGTACTTGATGGTCAAATACAAAACGAACCAGTCCTGGATGTACCCGTGGCTAATTCCATTGAACGTGGTCTACTGGGTATTGCCGTATCCAAACAAGTTGATGGGAAAACGTATGTTTTCTTGTCTTATACGGAATCTGGGGATGGAGTAGATGGCAGTGATTTTACGGATCAGACAGATCCTTTGGGGAATAGACTATATCGTTATGAATTTGTTGATGGTAGATTAATAAATCCTGTTCTCTTGTTAGATTTAACCGCTATTCCCGATAATGGTAGAGGTGAACACAATGGAGGTAAGATCTTGATAGGGCCAGATAATAACATTTACTATGTAATTGGGGAGGTCGGTGGTCACAGAACACAGGCTCAAAACATAGTGGACGGTCCAGCACCTAATGGTCTTGGAGGTATTCTCAGAATTACACAGGACGGAAATGTAGTAGATGATGGTTCCATATTTGGCAAAGGATTGCCGCTGAATGTTTACTATGCCATGGGTATTAGGAATAGCTTTGGTATGGATTTTGACCCGTTAACTGGAAACCTATGGGACACGGAAAATGGACCTACTGCTGGTGATGAAATCAATTTGGTATTTCCAGGGTTTAATAGCGGTTGGTCATTAATTCAAGGATTTTCAAAGAATGATTTTCTTGGTACGGGTGCAACCTCGGATGATCTAGTATATTTTGGCAAAGGATCATATGCTGAACCAAAGTTCGACTGGGTAAATCCAATCGGAATCACTGCATTGAAATTCCTGAATTCTGCTAAGTTAGGACAAGAATATAAAAATAATATGTTTGTGGGTGATATTAACAACGGTCTATTATATCGTTTTATCCTTAATCAGGCTAGAGATGGCATACTCATAAACGATACTTCCTTAGGAAATATCAAATCATTAGCAGACTATGAGGTTAATGATCCTAAGGAAAATCAACCTGTAGTTTTTGGACAAGGCTTTGGCGGGATAACCGATATTCAGGTGGGTCCAGATGGATATCTATATGTATTAAGCTATACTGGATCATTGTTTAGAATTCTTCCGTCTTCAGACGACTTGGCCGGAGAAGAGCGTCAACTCGCGGATACGATCGTAACTAACGATACTGAGAATGATAACTCTGCAACCGTATCCATTGTAGGAATAAATGGAGATAAGTCATATTCACCAAATCCTGTAAAAATACAAAAAGGTCAAACTGTAACTTGGTATAATGGGGATGCTATTTCCCATACTGTTACATCTGGTCTAGATGGTGACACAGATGCGGGGAAGATATTTGATTCGGATGCAATAATACCAAATCAGCACTATAGTATAACTTTTGATAACACTGGTGACTATCAGTATTATTGCATTTATCATCCATCTATGGTGGGTGAAATTATAGTGGAATGATTAATAGGGTATAAGGTATAATAACATGTTTACAGCCAAATATGATAATTCTAAAACATAACAAAAAAAGACATAGTCTATATCTAATTATTTCAAATTGAATAAAGTATATATACACACAAAATAAGGTAAATCTGTTTGTCAAAATATTTAATATCAGTAGTAGGTACATCTATTCTACTCACAAGTTTACTCCTCATTCCATATATTAGTAATATTCAAGCATTGCCTGTCCGGGACGGTAAGGAAATGAGTTTCTTTAATGCATCGAATGCCATATACGAGGGTAATGGTGAAAAATTATTGGACAATAAAAATATATCATTGATACCCTATTTTGTATCAGAACAAAAGTATGTCGAAAACGGATTATTAAATGGTGTCGAAAATGTGACCAATACTCAGACATATTTGAACACACATATATCAGATGATATACTCCTGGGAAAAGGAAATGGAACCATTGAAACTACGGATGGACAAAATATTACCTGGATTTCTTCAGACATTGGAAGACAGATTGATAATAAATGGGTATTTAACGGCATAACTCTTTTCAATAATACTGAAGGAGATTCTTTGTCGATTTTAAATAACAGTATCGCTTTAACAAAAAGTCAGTCAGGTCCCATTCTTGCAGACTATATGTGGCTCTTAGAATAGATGGAAGTAAAAACGGTATTGCCTTCCTAAATAATTCTCTTAATTATTTTTTCCTTGTTTTTTACTAACGTACCTAGGACGTAAGTAATATTGGATCTAGGGCGCTTTGGATAGATTAAGACGATCTTTATTTCGTGAAATAGTGTAACTAACTCTATTATTTTTATCGGATCTGAATTCGTATTAGCTTAGTAG
>JARFXS010000140.1 GCA_029194465.1 Candidatus Nitrosocosmicus sp. | reverse complement strand
CTGTATTATTTATTTTTCAGTAAGCCTCCAACCTGAAAGTCTCACTATGATGTTTCATTATCTCTTCTTTCTGTTCTTCAGATAGTCTGTTAAAATCATTTTGATGGTAAGCACAAATGCCATTGTAGGCCATGTCATCAAAATGTACGGGTAGGGATTTTTCAAAATCTACCAACTTTTCTTCCTGCATTTTAAAATAAAAAGAACCCATATCGTCTAATACAGAGAGGCCGGCCTCTTTATTATTCTGCAAAGAACGTTTCATTATCTTTTTTCTTGCATCCATTACAGGTTCTTCTCCAAAATATTCATTTAGAGAGTCGTAAATTAAAAGTCTTTGAAGATTTTCTTCATATTCTTTTACATCAATGGCTCTGGGGCCGCTTGAAAGGGTCTGTCTCACCGAACTAATGGTTTCATAAAAAGGAGCAATCAATACTATATTGTCCTTTTTTTCTAGCAGTTTTTGTGCAAAATAAGAATAAAACTCTCTAAATGTTTCTAAATCATCATAAATAAGCAAACAATGCAGACCATAACATGAATCATTTGATAGTCGATTCACTGCGTCTTCAACTTTAACTTGATTAATGGTGTCATTTGCAGTGATTACAAGTCACTTCCAATTTCATGTTTTTCTCAGATCTTATATTGATTCAAAAGGTTATAAATCATATGCACTTCTACTACGACTAGATCTTCTAAAATGGGCATAGAAATGAATGGATATATTAATCTTAATCAACTGATTTTCCCACATGATATTGATAATTTATACTAGTGGATTCAATTCAACCTTGAACCGTATCCCCACGCGCCCAAACTAAATGATCGATTTGAGATGTGATTTTGATTTTGTAATTTCATTTCTTTTATAGACAATCCAAGAGAGTTTGGTCTTTCTCTAGTCGGTATATGAATAACTATTTTCAAATTTCCAGTATATCTGCATGTTTAGATGGATCAATGTTTTAATTCCATTAGAATAAATTATACGTATATCGGAATTTTCATTAATTTTATAAATCAAGATTTAGGGTCATAAGTATGACTTCATTAACTCCTGAAGAACTACTTACAACTACAAGAGCTGTAAGAAAGCTACAAGAGCTGTAAGAAAGAGACTTGATCTTGAAAAACCTGTGGAAATTGAATTAGTTAAAGAATGCATAGAAATGGCACAGCAGGCTCCTACTGCTTCTAATAGACAGAACTGGCACTTTATCATTACCACTGATCAATCAATAAAGAATTCATTATCTGATCTCTTTAGAAAAGGATGGGAGTCCTACATAAATTCACCAACTTCTGTTGCCAATACTACAAGTTCTGATGACCCAAAGAAGGGTGAAACTCAGAGGAAAATATATGAATCTGCTAAATATTTGGTAGACAATTTAAGAAATGTCCCTGTATTTGTTATTCCCTGTATCGAAGGCAGAACCGACGGATCAAATGTTTCAGTGGTAGTCCAAAGTGCTATATGGGGATCCATTGCTCCTGCAGTTTGGAATTTCATGCTTGCTGCCAGGTTACACGGGTTGGGAACAACTTGGACTAGTTTTCACCTTTTGTTTGAAAAAGAGGCCGCTGAATTATTAAAGATCCCATATGAAAAAGTTATGCAAGTGGCATTGCTTCCTGTAGCATACTATAAGGGAACATCCTTTAAACCTGCACCAAGAGATCCTATAGAAAAAATAATACACATTAATTCATGGTAGGATTATCATCATTTATTAGACTTGGTTTAAGTCATTAATCCGTTTTTTAGTTTGCATTATGATGGAACAATTGGCAAAAATCATCAGATAACTCATCTCTTCAATTTTCATATTGCTCCCCTTTTCTACTGTCTTGTTGCAATTTTTCATTATCGGATTTTGTTATTGTTGTTGCTATTGTTGTTACTAACATCTGCAGTTAATGACTCTGATGACTTTAACCTGGGTCCATTCAAATACGCTGAATAAGAGCAGACGATAACTATTGATATTATCGTTTTCAAGATGGCCATCAATTGCAAAAAGTCATCTAATCGTATATGATAGCAATAACAATTCTTTAATATCTCATTGGAAAATCACTTTTCATGGTAGAGACGCTTGGGTTTGCCAATGCCAAAGCTGAAGCATTTGCTGGAAAACTGTTAGAAATCATCAATGGGGGTAGCCTTTCACTTATGATTAGTATAGGTCACAAGACCGGTCTATTTGATACTTTGTCAGAATTACAAACTCCAAGCACATCTGAGGAAATAGCAAAGAAAGCACATCTCAATGAACGATATACAAGAGAGTGGTTGGGAGCAATGGTTGTTGGAGGTATAGTTCATTATTATCCTGATCAAAAAAGATATTCTTTGCCTTCTGAACATGCCGCATTCACAACAAGAGCTGCAGGAATTAACAATATCGCTCTCTTTTCTCAATATATTTCTCTAATGGGATTAGTTGAAGACAAGATTGTAGATTGTTTTAGAAATGGGGGTGGCGTACCATATTCAGAGTACCCCGGTTTTCAGTCACTTCAAGCAGAAGAAACCTCTAGAATATTTGATTCAAGATTGATAGACCAGATAATACCTTTGGCAGGAAAGGATGTAATTAAAAATCTCCAAAACGGAGCAGTTGTCCTGGATATTGGTTGTGGACGTGGTCATGCTCTAAATCTTATGGCAAAAGCGTTTCCCAATAGCAAATTTGTTGGATATGATTTATCAGAGGAAGGCATAGAGTCTGGAATAAAAGAGTCGAGAGAAATGAAACTTGACAATGTTCAATTGGAAGTTAGAGATGTCAATAGCTTAGCTGATACTAACAAGTTTGACCTTATTACCGCATTTGATACTATACACGATCAAGCACATCCTACGACTATATTGTCAAAAATCTATAACGCCTTAAAACCGAATGGGACTTTTCTGATGCAAGACATTGCTGCTTCAAGTAATACAGAAGAAAACATTCAAAACCCTTTGGCTCCTACTCTTTATACATTCTCAACAATGCACTGTATGACTGTTTCATTGGCGCAAGATGGAGAGGGTTTAGGAACAGTTTGGGGACGACAGATGGCGGAACAAAAACTAAAAGAAGCTGGTTTTTCAGGATCAATTGACATCAAACAAATTGATGGAGATATTCTAAATTACTACTATCTAGTCAAAAAGACATAATCCCACAAAGTTTGTATTTTAGAATCGATCATACGTTACAAAATACATTTCCAACTTTATGGAAATGATTCATATATTTAAGTTCACAAGCCGTGATATCGTTATATTATACTAGAACCACACTAGCTCAAGCAACTTAATCCCCATGGATGAGATCCATATGCTGGAAATCCTTAAATCAGACATTCTCTTATCTAATGTTAGAATCCTCATTAAAATACCGATATCAGCACTAATCCCCACGCGCCCAAACTAAATGATACTATCGATGGTAATGATATTATGTTTAACAGGGATTTGAACCATTCTCCATACACTCAAATCAGATAAATTTTGGATTCCATTCGTCTCAAAGGGTATTCACACTAATCTATTCCTTGAGTCAACATTTGGAAAAGTGTAAAAGATCTATAT
>JARFXS010000028.1 GCA_029194465.1 Candidatus Nitrosocosmicus sp. | reverse complement strand
ATTTTATCTGAAAACATGGCAATTCTTCTGAATCCAAAATTTAAAGGACGAAGAATATATTAAATTTCATAATCAAATCGAGGAAGGCGGTTTTAAAATTACTGAGCTTTTGGTCGTATAACACTATCTAGCGAAAATACCTATAATTATATAGACAAAGTAGAATCCCAACCTATAAAGATAAATCTGAAATTAGTTTGCAAAAAAATAGCTATTCTCTACGGGTTTACTAAAGGAATATATCGATGTAGTGTATTCTATTTGCAAAAATATCCGAATGTAGTATTATTTAAGTTTAATTTACATGGAAAACTATTACTTCTTATGATCCACATCAAAATTTCTTGATGTGGATCGGGGCATGTTAAAGTCTTTTTACCTGGTTCGCATAAATTTTTATTTTGTATAGTCATGTAGAATTGGCAATTCATGTTATACAGACATGTAATTTGATAACCAAAACTAATACTATCAATCATTTAAAAGCTATAAAATCAACTTCAAAAGTGGTCACTCAGCTTAATTCGGCAAAAAGAGGAATCGCAACAGAAGAAATGAAATAGGTAAAAAAGATGAACAAGTTGATATTGATTTTATTTTAAAAAATATAGCGAATGGTTCTATTATAATTCCAAAAAAATGTTGCAAGAAAGCAGCATATCAAACCAAGAGGTATAGGAAAAGGTCTAAGAACAAAGGTAAATGTGAATATAGGAACATCTACGCTTTATCAAAATATTGATGAAGAGGTCTCAAAAGCCAAAATAGCTATTACATATGGTGCAGATACAATTATGGATCTTTCTGATGGTGGCGATCTAAACTTAATTAGAGAAAAAAGTTACTAGAAGCTGCAAACTCCTTGACTTTCGGTTCCAGTTCCTATATATCAAGCATATGATATGGCGTTGAAAAATATAAGAATCCATTGAACCTAACCAGTGATGATTTTCTCAACGCATTTGAAAAACATGCAAAAGATGGAGTCGACTATACAACCATACATTCTGGAATAACACTAGATTTAGCTAAAAGAATTATGAACGTAAAAAGACATGCAGGTATTGTGTCAAAGGAGTGAGCCGATTACTTACTGCATGGATGTTAAAATAATCAATAAAGAAAATCCGCATTGCTGAACATTTTGATTATCTTTGTGAAATAGCAAAAAATATGATGTTACTTTTAGCCTCGGTGATGCGTGGAGACCCTGGCTCAATTCTTGATTCGCATGACGAATTACAAGTTGCTGAAATGATAAATGTTTCGAGATTAGCAAAGATTGCATATGAAAATGATGTGTTATAATGGTTGAAGGACCAGGACGCATGCCCATTAAACGAAGTGGCAGCTAATGTACGCAGCTAAATCTTTGATTGAAACGTTCCATATTATGTTTTAGGACCATTAGTTACTGACATAGCATCAGGATATGATCATATAGCAAGCGCAATTGGAGCTGCGATATCTGCCTCTGAAGGGGTTGATCTACTTTGTTATTTGACGCCCTCGAACACTTGACTTCCAAATGAGGCCGAAGTAAAGGATGGTCTTATCGCTTACAGAATAGCTGCTCATGCAGGAGATTTGGTAAAGATTAGAGAAAAAGCCATAAAATGGGATACTGAGATGACTGAAAGCTAGACGAACACTAAATTGGGAAAAACAACTATCCTTATCTATCGATCCTGAAATCAAAAAACATTCATTATCGCAACATAGGCCAACATGAAGGCAATAACGTTCCTTGTATGTGGAGGAGCATGTGTGTATTTGATGTTACCTCCAACAAAGAAAATACAGCAAAGAAGAAGATATTATAAAATAATAACATACAAACGAGATCAACATTCAATTTTTGTAGATATCGGAGATTGTGTAACCATGATAAACCAAAAGAATAAGAATAATTGAAATAAAATTTGAATTCCACAAGAAATCTTATGCAAGATCATATTACAATTAGAAGAGTCTGAAATATGCACTGAAATGCTCTGAGAATTTGTATTTGGAAAAATGTTCCAATAGAACATATTGAGATAATATCTGTAGTCATAGAGGAATTGTTGGATAACTTTCATCACTGTAAGGAAGAGAAGGCATATTTTCCTGAAACAAAAGAAAAAGACGGTTTTGCATAAGATGTTCGCAAGTTTTTGATAGAACATGAGTTAGGAAGAAGGATAGCAAATATGGTAGAAGAGAAATAAAAATGTTAAAAGAAAACCGTAAAAAGATAATTGTAAAGTGTTGCTAAACAATTTTGAAAACAACCCAAATGAACCGGTAGCAAGGTTCTTAAAATCATATGTGATTTTTATAGATGATCATACAGGGAAAGAGATAAATTCTTTGAATTAATAGAATCCTGGTATTTCGCTGTCCATAGATTAGGACAAAAGGCTATAGAACATTATGAATTATGTAAAAATCAAGTAGGTGGAGAAGCAAGAATTCAAGAAATGCTCAGACTAATAGAATATCTAGAAGTACAAGAATGGATTAAATAATTAGATCCGATCCCATGGATAATCATATTCTACGTTGCAAAATAAAATTCACACAATTAAAGTAGAGTTTTTTCTATTAAAGAAGAGTATTGTGACAAACAGATACCTTGTTTGAAGTATGCTCCACAGCCGTAAAAGTTCTAGCTCAAAAACCCAAAGTTCTGATCTATATAAATATAATCACATGGCATCGATGATTTATCCAAGATCTAAAGTTAATAAATGACTCGCTCCTTTCTTGCATACGCTTCTCGTGCAACGTTAATAGCACCTTTTCTTAACAACATTGCCCTGTAAACGATTTGCTTTGATATTTCCATAGCGGCTCGTCTTACATCAACGTTTGAAGATTCAGTTTGAGAATCATCCATACGAATCGAATTGTAAAGGGCATTTCGTACGTTGTTTGTGATTTTATATTGAATTAGATCAAAGGCTTCTTTTTCAGTTCTACCTTGATATTCTACAAACGATCCAATTACACCGCCGGAATTTGCAAGAAAATCAGGAATTATCAGCATTCCATTATCTATCAAATATTGATCAGCCGTTTGGGTTGTTGGAATATTTGCAGCCTCTACGATAATTTTTACATTGTGGTCTAATAACCTGGATGCAGTATTATCGTTTATAACACCGGTCAGTGCAGCAGGGATGAAAATATCTGCATCAACATCAAAGATTTCATCTTTGTCTAAAATATTATAATTATGTTTTTTCTGAATGTCAGAAAGCTCACTTAATTTGTCTTTTTCTCTCATGTCATTCATTAATTGTGGTATATCTAACCCCTGGTTATGATATAGAAATCCTGAGACATCACTAACTCCAATAACTTTGATATTTATTTCGTTCAAGAACTTTGCAGTAAAAGAGCCTACATTTCCGAATCCTTGAATAACTACCTTGAGCTCCCTATTTTTAGTATCAACTTCATTATAGAGATTGGTAAGTGGTTTAGAAGTCTTTATCTCTTTTCGTTTAATTTCCTTTAAAAAGTCAATTGTAGTTCTTAATGCAACGCTCACACCGTATCCAGTTGTACCTAGCTCATGGGGGATCCCCCCAAGTTCTTGTGGCTTGCCTGTACATGAATGCATATCACCTATTTCATGCGCAAAAACAGCCATGTCCAATTCTGTCGTTCCTACGTCAGTAGCTGCAATATACTGAGTTGGGCAATACGGTTTTATCATTTTCGCAAAAGATTTGATCCATTCTACTTTATTGACTTTGTTTGGATTTGCTATGATACCACCCTTGGCACCTCCAAAGGGAAGTCCAGCTGATGCACATTTCCATGTCATCGTTCTGGCAAGTCGAAATACCTCTGATGGGGTAACACTTTCTGCAAATCTTATTCCTCCCTTTCCTGGTCCAGTAGCTGTATTGTCTATAACTAGAACCCCTTTCATACCTGTATCCGGATCGTAAACCTGAAGTATTTTCTCAGGTCCCCATTCATCCATTTCAGAACATTTGTAAGGCTCCATTGCTGATGGATCTTTTTGAAAAGGAGAAGGTGTTGACGATGGTGAATATAAATTCAATTTATTTACTCTGTTTTGATTATTCAATAATGAAATAAAAATTCATCGGATATCATATACGTAAAATAACTGGCTTTTGCTAGAGAAAAAGTAGGGATAAAGATTACTCATCTGTGTGTTTTAATTAATGACCGATTCTCTTGGATTTTGTTGTTCCTCCGTTAAAAGACTGCTCCAGTAACTTGGCAAGTTTTGGACCCAACCATCATAAACATTTGGGATTGCCAATACTCCTGACCTCCTGTGCGCTTCCAAGTCTATTATCTTGTCATCTGTTTTTGTATTAGGTGATGTAACTAGCAAAACCTTTCCAGCTATTTTGGCATCTTCAGGATTGCCATCATTGTTTGGATCTCCATCCACCACTATAGCCTCATTTGAAAGATGCTGAAAACATAGGCATAATATCCTCCACCTTTCTTTGCTCCGAAATTCACTCCGTGGCATCCAGGATCACATGGCATATCTTTGATTATCTGATCAGTATCTGTATCTAGTATAGTTATCGTTCCTCCAGTGTTTGCAGTTACCATATATTGACCATCTGGACTAACAGGAGTTTGTATTGGTAGGAATCCAACTGGTCCAGTAACATTACCGCTAATTGGATCGTAATTTGCAAGAAGGTTAATCTTCTTTAATAGGGTGGCGTTGGCTGTATCTATGACGCTTATTGTACTGTCAAAAAAGTCTGCAACATATGATTTACTACCATCGGGTATCATTCCAACAGCGACTGGTGAAACCCCTGTCTTAACTTTTCCTATTATCTTGTCTTGTTCCATATCATATACAGTAGCTGTTCCGGTATGTTCATCGGGTGTAACCATGTATTTGTCGTCTGCGCTCATCCAATGACCATGTGGATGAGTAGATGGTGAGGCAGGGGGCTGCAGTAGGATGAATTTTTGAAGCTCAAATTCTGGATTGGACGATATTACTGTGACTCCATCTTCACCGTTTAATGCTATATATAGATCATCTGTTTTGGTTCCAGTCATAACATGGGATGGATCGTCACCAACCTGAATGTCTTTTATTAACTCCCCTGTAGTTCTGTTAAATATAGTTGTCCTGTTATCAAACCACTGTGTTTGATAGATGAGGTCCTGGTCTCTGTCTGTCCACATATTATGAGGATTGTTCATGTCTATCTGGGGAAGTGAAACTTTCTTGCTCACGTTCCATGTAGTGCCATTGATAGCGGTAGCAGTTCCAGGTTTATCCTTACCAGCTGTTTTTTCAAACTGCGTATCTATCCAGATTTCACCTACTGCTGGGGTGATTGGATTCGATAGTGGAGTTAGTGTAAGATTCTGTCCATAGGTGCTTTCTAAAACATCTTTGACATTTACTACACTTCCATTGGTAATCCTTGCATCTACATCTGGATAGGAAACACTCCATGGTTTGGAGGTGTTAGAGTAGTCTTGCCAGTTAGACGGAGAGGTAGCAATAAAGAATGTTCTTAATAATCTCAATGCTATCTCACTATTTGTAGGAATTGTGGCTCCATTAACCAACGTTAGTTCTTCTCCAAGATCCAAACCTTTGGTATTTGGATCGTCAACTACAACAGCAGCAAGCATGAACGGATGAAGGCTGCACGCAAATACATACAGACCAGGATCTTCCAGCTTGATTATGGCTCCTCCTTTGTAAGCCAGCATCTGGTTAAATGGCATATGGGTAGCATTTTTGGGATAAATAATGCTTGTAATGGTGTGAACTCCATTAGTGCCATCCATCATGAAATTAACCGTTCCTGATTTGTTAATTATCGCAAGAGATTCACTTCCGGTATTTGATATATCCCCTTTTATATTCTTAAACCATTTTCCTGGCTCATCATTGACAGAAAACGTTGCGAAATTGTGGTAAGGAGAAGCGCCAGGGATACTAGGCAAAGTTGTGGTATTTTCGGTTAAAGTTGTATTTGCAGCAAGTACTTTAAAGGTTGACATCATACCTGCCTCCATATGGGCGAATACATGACAGTGAAATTGCCAGTCTCCAGGTCCAACACCATCTCCAGCATCGACAACAAAAACATGACTGGTCCCTGGATGTAACTCTTTTACATCGATGATATTACTTGTGCCTGGATCGACCCATCTATGAGCATGAAGATGGAATGTATGCGAATGACCATTAGGGTTTGACGATGGTCCAATACCCATCACATGGAATCGAATCTTCTGATTCTCCTGTGCTACCGGCACTGGATTAGTCCATAGTGGAGTTTGAGTGCCATTTTTACTAATCTCCATTCCCCAAAAGGTTGATCCCACCATAAATAACAACACATCTTTATCAATTTCATCAAGTGGGATGGTGGTTATTTTTCCGTCTACAAGTGCTTCTGTCATTCCATCCTTGGGATTCACAATGACTACTCCGTATAATCCTCTATCACCTAATTCGTCATCTTGGTATACAAAGGTTCCAGGATGAGGGGCCACGAAATCTTCATGCGTTATGTTACCATCCAAATTTTGTATTGCAACATGTACTATATCTCCGTCGTTGATAACAATGGCAGGCCCAGGAATTGTAGCAAGGTCACTATAATTACCCGTGACATCCATGCTATTGTTGACTATGTGTTTTATCATTTTATATGCGGGTTCACCATCTGGCAATACCTGTTCTTTTATCGCTATGTCGTGCACAGCAGCAGAACTTGAATTTAGATCTCTAAATTCATTAGTAACATTTGATGAAACATCGGAAGATAACGTGTCAAAAATCTTACCGTCATTATTTACCGTCTGGGGAATCGGAGTAAATGCATTAGTGCCTTTAATTATTCCAGAGGGCATTAGGAAAGAGGTTAAGATCAACGATGCAACAACTACATAGAGGATACTGGTCTTTTTGACTTGCCATTTCCTGGTTTGGTTAAAAATTTCAAACATCATTGTCACCTCCTAAATACTATTGGTATCTCCTTGTGGAAAAAAGCTCTGATTGTCAATACCATCTGATACAACGAAACTGCCTTTCATACCTCCTAAGAGGTTGATTTTTGAATTATCAAAGTATGTAGCGTTTGAATCTACTTTGATAGTGAAAACATGATTTGCGAGCGGTCCGATTACATGAGAATTGACTACGGTGTTTGTTCCAGGTTCAAGCCATTGAACGTTATCCATAGTGAAATCATGAAATTCGTTTCCAATTGACTGAATATTAAATCTAACTATGCTATTATTGGCAGCAGTTAATGTTGGATTAACTCCAAGTTGTGTATGCTTTCCACCTTTTGCATAATCGATTTCACTTCCCCAAAAAACATCGTCATTTACAAACAAGACGAAATCTTTATCAATATCTTTAACATCGACTTGTGTGGGGGCTCCATCGACTAGAGCGCTTAATTTTCCATCAGATGGGTTTATAATAATGCTGGAAAAAAGACCCACAGTTTCAAGGCCGTCCATACTCTTTCCCAGCACATTTTTACCTATCGTGTGATCATGAAATGGCCATGACCCTGCTGTCCCGTTTCCTGCATCCCATTCAAAAGTATATGGTTGGGTGGGAGATGCGGCCTGATCTGAAACCTTGTTTAATTCTTTTAGTGTTCCATCACTAGTTATTTTATAATGAGCACCATGAGTATGAACACTTGGATAACCCCATCCCATTTCATTTATTAACGTTATCTTGACCTCATCTCCTTCGTTGGCTACAATCGTGGGTCCAGGTATCAGGATACGATTATCATATTTAGAGGTTATATTAGTGGTACTGTTATCAACAAGATCTCGTACTAAATAATTGTTCATTTTATAAGCTATTCTATCGTTATTCAATTCCACAACTCCTATTTGAATTTCATGAGACTTTGAATGATCTCCTTGTTCTATTTTTTGGCTCGATTGAGCAAATACACTAACAACATTATATGATGGTAGGAAATTTGCAATAATCAATCCTAATGCCAACGTTGTAATGACGTATTCCAACTTAGGTAATTTGTAATCGTACAATCAATTAATCAAATAAATAATATAACATTGTTATATAATAGATCTGTCTTGATTGCAAATGGATATCTTCACTTGCAATTAAAAGTATACAAGAGAAAACAACAGACTTTGGTAAATGATAAAATTATATTTCAGCATAAAATGAAATATACGAAATAGATTTCATTATCTCCCATTTCTTCTTTGAAATCTAGAAAACATCTGAATACAATTGATTAAAATGCAATCTCTGTATTAGCAACATTATTATTGTTCGGAGAGTAATTGACCCTACCGACTGGCATAACATGTTGAACAAAAACTGTTCGTGCTGATAGACATCCCAAATACGCAAGATAAATTGGCTTATTGTATAGAGTCGGACTAGATTCAATAGCCATGGGTGGTTGATGGAAAGAAATACGATGGAATGCTAAAGTACTCTTCATTATACCAGGCAATCAAGCATTAGTTGTTTTCCATCACTTCCCTTCCCATGCTCACATCAGTGGTTAAGATTTATCGACTGAAATTAAGTGATATGGTTACTAGATCGATTCTCCAGCTCATCAGATTGATCAACTTCGAAAATAGTAGCGTGTGAAGCGAATTCGATTTTATCCCATCAGAGGAAGAATTCTCTACAACTATTCTTGCTACAAATCTTAGTGCACCACATAATATAATATATGGACCAGATCATCTTTTATGGATTACGGAACGTAATGGAAAGAATATAACTATAATTAATCCTGATATTGGTGACGATGTAAATCACCTCATTGCTGGAGGAAATTATGGGTGGCCATATGTGGCAGGTTTTAAGGATGATAATGCATATAGATTCATAAATTAGTCTTCAACTGGAGAACAACGTCCAAAGCTTGATTCTAATAATGTTACACCGGTTATAAACGCTGGTGCATCAGTAACAAATGAAGGTGAGTTTGATGCACAAAACTTTGTCCCACCAGTTGCTACATTCTTTACTGTGGATAACAACTACAACTTCTCCGATCATGATTCCGGAAAATTAGCATATATCTGCAGTCCAACAATAGATCCCTCTAGCTTGGACATGTATACATCCAATTACATTCCTGGATGGAATGGAACAATGTTAATGACCACTTTAAAAGCAGGAAAGATTTTCCAGCTATCTATTAACGAAAATGGAATCGAACTTGCAAAATATCCAGTGGAGTTATTCCACTCTAAAAATAGGTATAGAGACTTGGCTTTTAGTCCGGACGGAAGCACTCTGTATGTTATTACTTACACATCAGGTCCCGCATAAGCGACAGGAGGCGGGGCCACAACAGATTTGTGGAATCCAGGATCCATATTAGTATTCAGATACGAAGGATCCTAATGTAGGTAAGGTACATTCAAATAAAAAAAATCATTAGAAAAAGTATACAATTTATCCACAAAATGATGAATTCATGTCTATGCACCAGACCGATACCATCTTAAAGATTTCCTATCTTTTCTAATTTACATATTTGTTGCTGTGTATTGATATTCTTATACTTCTTTTGGTGAGTGAATATATACTCATGTACCTTTATGGAAAGAATCCATTCAAAATAAATAATCGTATTAATTATATTGCTACATTCCTAAACGATCTACCTTAATAAATTTCAATCGGCAGTTAGCTTCCGTCAAGATACCATTTTTATTTTTTTTGTTTTGAAGTGGAGTTCAACCACTATATAAAAGATCATTAATTTGAATAAGTTCTAGACACAAAGTATATGTTCTGATATGGGGTTAAGTTTCGGGCATCAAGGAAATGTTCCTCTACTCCTTAGTCTCAACAGCCTTATTCATATGGATGGAAAATTCCATCTCGATGCAAATACTTTTGTCCCTTATTGCATAATTGAATTTTATTGGACACTATTCAATTCCAACTTTTCTCAAGACAGGTTTGAACATCCTTAGAATCCTTGATAAAGGATTTGAAGCTTGCAGAAACAAATTAGGGTCCTGAGTGTTAGAAGATTCTATGGTTTAGAAAACCATAATTAATAAAATCAAGGATCTTTCTAAGGTGTTATTTTATGGATCATCTATAGTACTCCAATTAATTTCCTAATATGATGAACTCAGAAAGAGATTACTGAAAAAAATAGGTTAACCCTATAAGAATTAATCAAAAAAGATTATGGAACTGATCTGCTGTAGAGTTTTCCTTCTAATGCTAGTTTGTACATTTCTGCTACATAGGGGTTCCTTGCAGGAGTTTCGGCGCCAAGTTCCACCAAACGTGCGTATACTCTAACTACAAAAGCTAGCGCACCCATGAAGGCTACTACTACACCCATGTTAAACATCCAGTGGTTAGGTGCGAAAAATATTTCTTCAACAAACCAAAAGTGCCACAACTCATTAATACCAATGGTAAACATGGTTGCCAAGTAACCGATAATGGTTATCTTTAGACCCGTATTCATTGAATTGTTTGGCCCTCTTAAAACTGGAATTCTTCTGGTATACATAGCAACCAGACCCCACCCGCATGGACGTGCCATCCAGTGACGGTCTCACCCCCCATGCGCCGGGGTAAAGGCACTATCTCTAATTGCTGTTTGGTGTAGTGATCCATCAACAAAGTTATCTACTTCTACTGATGCTGCAATTGATCCTAATACAATGACCATTATGTATACTTTTTTTAGCCTCTGGATTTCTACTTCCTTTGGAACTAATGCTACCATTTGTGCCATTTAGATCACACATCTTTCTATTTTCAATACTTATAATAATTTTGAATCGTTTGCAATCAAAAGTAATCAGAATCACTTAACAATCACATCTATGACATTTCAAATAGTAACTTTATATTTTAATTAGAATAGTAAAAGGTTTACAGTATGAGTAACAATATTGATAGCAGTCTGTATTAGAGTATCTGGAAATAAAGCGTTAGTAAAATTGATATAGAATAAAAAGTCAACCGTCTAATTGACTTGGAAATATTAGAAGGCTATTGCATATGTTTGCATAAGTTTGCATTATCCTTATATCTTTGATATGATATCTTAATCTTACGCTGCCGTAAAAGAACAGCTATCAAATTACGAGTAAGTAGGACAAGATAAGACGTAGTAGGAGATGAATCCTGCATCATACAACCAACTATCATGCTCATAGAGAAGTGATGGTCTTATGAATTCTCCTATTCATCCATAGTCATATAGATAGCAGACCGTTACTATACTCTATCATATCAAGATCATTTTATAGTTAGCAAGATGATTACTTGTCCTAAATCGCGGGTGGAAGATAATAATGAAAGGAGGATGGTAGTTATTTATTGAAGGATTAAAATACTATGAACAATACTTTATTTTGTATACTTAATCCAGTTTTTAAAGAAAGTTAATTTCGAGTATGTTATATATTACCATCGTTGATACTCTTGAGTTTTTTCTCTATCATCGTTCCATCTCCAGCAGCACGACCACACCAATGCACCATTCTATCATGTGACCCCGGATATGATCTAACACGTTTTGAATGTGTAAATCTAAAAATAATTGTGATTCAAGTTGACCTGAAATTATCATAAAATGCGATAGATTGCATTTCAACACCAAATTAACTAATTATTCCCAAATCTTTGCTTTTTCTAATTTGTCTATAAGTATATCTATATAATCATTATCAATATTTCCCTCAAGGCTTTCGACAGGACAGGCATCTTTAGAGAATTGTAACAAGGTTTTTAGATTCCTAAGGTCTTGTTCTGAAAAATCTATTTGAACCATTTACTGACATATCAAGACTAGTATCTATTTAATCATTTACACAAAGCCAGTGGGCTCTTTATTTAACAGGTTTTACCTCCTTGTTATGATAGTCAACAAAGAACTGTAGCCAATTAGGTGGATGCTTCAGTTTGCAAATCTTTATTTTACATGGAAAGTAATAATCGAAACTTTCAGTTCTATCCTTGATATGTTGTATTTTCCTTTCGATTATGCTTTTCTCATAGGAGGAATGAACGCGCTGATCATGATTCAGGAATCTACAATCTCGAGGATACCAAGTTTCACCATCCGTTTGAGCAGTGATTTACATGAATTCTGATCAAATCTGCACTGAATCATTCTGCTATTAATGTGCTACTTTCTTTTGGTATGTTTGGTGTGAAGATGTGTCTGTTTTCAGGCCTTATTGCAAACCACAACCAGATAGATTAAGAACCAACTGTTGTTAATATCTCTTCAACAACATACTCTGATATCTTCCTCTACAATATGACAACTTTTTTTATGGATGGTAATTTTGAATCCAATTCTAAATCGATATATGGTTTCGTTTGATAAAGAAAACAAGTCTTCCGGTGGTATGTATTAAGGATAAGCCCAAAAAAATACAAATACAGACCTTAACTTACATACTTTGAAGGTATTCGATATCTAGTGTTCATAAAAGAGAGAGGACCATCAAGTAATAGATTTATTATTAGGAGAATAGGGTCACCGCAAGGTTAGATAGATTTGAACGTAAATAGAGAATTAGATAGATTATTCTTTAATGAATTTTGGTTATGAATAAAAACTAAATCTACAAGAAAAATCAAGCCGAAAAAATGAATGTAATTAATGACTCAATGGTCACTTCTAATCATCATCTTGCCCTAAATCTTGCTCAAGTTGATCTTCTACATCACCCAATAAGTTATCTGATATGTCGATATGATTCAAAGCTCCAGTCAGATTATTGTTTTGTAATTCTGAAATTGCTTGATCCAATGATGCCTTTATCTGTTCTAGATCCTCTACGCTAACCTCTGATGAAGTCGAGTTTGTTGAATTTTGTTGGGCTAAAATGGGAGAATTTATATTCATGCTGGATAAAAGTACTACAAGAATTGCAACTAACCCAAAAGTTATTACCAAATTATTACGTTGTTTCATTCAGTATAGTAGGGTTTCATTATATTTAAGATGTAGTCAAAAAAGTAATTATAAAAGTGTATCGAAGTAGATTGACAATTTAATGTCAACTGATTTATTTGTTATAATAAATGGTATAAGAATTTTCAAAGGTCTACAGAAATGATTTTATAGCTTTTAACATATCATCACCTCTGTTTTTTCTTTCCAGTTAATTGCAAATATTTTTATTTTATTCAATTACTCCTCCATATTTGTTTATGTCCATCTCAATTATTTTATTGGATGATGTTAAGATAGATCGAAGAATTCAAAATGGTTGCTTGTCAGTCTGAAAAAAAATTATTCTGAAAATAAAAATAATGATATAATAGTAACTATTTCAAAAGGATTCTTAAATTGAGGTTATACTGTTTTTAAACCATCTACTACGTATTGAACCGCAATTGCTGCAACCAGAACTGCAAATATCCTAGTAATGATCAATGAACCCCGTCTGCCGAGTATCCTGTATATAGTTCTGGTGAGAAAGAACACAACGTATGTTATCGCCATTACAATTGCAATTGATAGTATTGTTACCCCCAATCCTGACATTTGAAAAGATAATATCACAGTAGTAATGGCACCCGGCCCGGCCAATAGAGGAAATGCTAATGGAACTACACCAGATTCGTCAGAAACAGTACCTGCAAATCTCCAACCACCATGAGTTAACAATTCTATTGAGACCACAAAAAGCAATATCCCACCGGCAATCATAAAGCTAGAGATGGTAATCCCAAAGATTGATAGAATTTGCGTTCCTGCAACTGCAAAGATCATTAGCAAAACACTTGCGGTAATAACGGTTGTTTTTAATACTCTATCTCGTTCGTTTTTTTGCATTTTTTGAGTAATACTGGCAAATAATGGTATAGTACCGATTGGGTTGATTACAACAAAAAGAGATATAGTAGCTCTTAAAAGATCATTTCCAAAAATATTCAGAAATGAAAATAAATTATGTGATGTAATAGAAGCTAATTCAAACATCATCACTTATATTGGAATTCTATTTGTTATTAAGATTCGTTAGTGTAACAAAATGTTGAATAATGATCTTGATATCATTAATTGCGTGATTCTAGCATGATGGTACAAAATTTCTTCATTGATAATCAAATTAAGGGAATCCAATAATATAGTCAAATCTAATACGGGCCGGGTAGTTCTGCTGTATTTTCGCCACGAAAAGAATGGTCATTAAATATCACACTTCGACAAAGAGAACCCTTTTCCAATCTTAATTAAGAGCATTAATCTTATCCACATGCGTCCAGATGTGGAGAAAAATTATTACCATTTGATCACAATATCATCATTTGAATCGTGGATCTTTTTCGTTAGTCTAATTAATATTTGGAGTCTCATCGTCAGATTTAGATAGAGTAAATACAAAGGTAGACCCAATTCCGTCATTATTATTAAAGGCCCATATTCTACCACCATGAGCCTCAACTAACTTTTTCGTAATGTAAAGACCAAGACCTGTTCCAATATCTGAACCCGTAACAAATTTTTCAAATATTTTTGGCATTATTTGAGGCGATATTCCTTTACCTTTATCAGAAATGCCTACAATTATTTTCTTTCCTTCTATCTTTTCTTTCAATTCTTGTATGTCACTTTTATTGTCTTCTGAGAGGTTTGTCATATATCCTGAATCCAATTCATTGAATTTTGAAATATTGTCATTTAGCATAATGTCAATTTTACCATTTTGATTTGAAAATTTTATTGCATTGTCTATCAAGTTATTGATAATTTGGGAAAGTCTTGTTTTATCTGCATAAACCAAAATTTGTTCTCCGAGACTATGATTGATAAGGTTGATTTCGATATTCTTGGCTTTTATTTTTTGATCAAGTTGGATCTCTGTAGATTCTTTAATTTCTTTAACCAAATCTAGTCTTTCTTTATGTAGTAATAAACTATTTGTTCTATTAGATTCAATTATTGCCACATTTAAAAGGTTATTTATTAACTCGTCTAACCTGGAAACATTTCTTGAAACCGCGTTAAAGTGTTCTTGTAGATGATTGATAATTCTGTTTAATTCGTCGTCTGCAGATACTTTTGTGATTTTTAAAAGATCCTCAAATACTTCTTTATCTAACTCCATATAACCCATTATTGCTTGAGTTGGAGTTCGTAGTTCATGAGCCGCAGTATTAATAAACTCTCTTTCCATCTCTTCGCTTTGTGTCAATTTCTCATTCGCAATTCTTAGGTTGTCAAACATTTCTGTTTGTGTCCATAAACTTTCAAATATTGACAGATATGATAGCAGGGTGGGAGGGCTAGTCGAATATGTAGCTAGTCCTGTCGCCTCCTCAAAAGTTTCTTTAGTATCGTCTTTAACCTCAAACGTTAACAACTGTTTCTTATCGGCCATCAGGATAGTTGATCGAATGTTTTGTTGAGTTACAATCTCTCTAATAGCGACGTTATCTATAATGTTACCATTTTCTTTAGAATACTCTAACAATAATATTTCCTTAATAATGTCTGCATTTGGTGACAAAATTCTGATTCGAAAATTTTTTTGATTCTTAAGTTTAAGTAAGTTAAATAAACTGATTTTCCTTTGCCTTTTCACAGAATTTAGTGAAGGAAATATGATCATTATTTCCTCTTGTGCCTCTTTAAGTATCTGTAGGAAAATATTTCTTGAACGATTTGGATCTTCAATTACTTTTGTTGTCTCTGAGGAAATATCTACATCTAACCGTCTTGATTGTTTATATGTATCTATTCCATTAGCACTTGTATTCTCATTCTCATTCTCATTCTCATTCTCATTCTCATTATTGGAAGATTTGGGTTTGCCTGAAGACGGTCTTCTGATGTTAACGTATAACTTTTTACGTCATTTCCAGGCACTATTTTTATATCCGTGAGTATTAGAATTTTGCAAATTCCCTAGCTACATAATTTGTATTATCTCCGTTCGATTAATATTTTGTCTATCGAGGCTATTTAATGTCTTAATTAAAAAAAAGTATCTAGTATCCCCACCTTTTTCTATTTATTTATTAAAAAGTAAAAAAAGCATGAAATCCATTCAACTTCTCTATAGTGCTTATTCTTGCCGCTCAAGGATGTTGGTTCAGTTCAGTCAGGACCCGCTCTCTTACTGAGCATATAAACTTTGAACCTAGCCAGTTATAGTTGACCTTAGCAGAATAAAAGATTTTTTACATTCGAGCAAAGAACGAAAATAAGTAAATGTATATGCTGTGATACGATAACAAGCACGATTCTTTATACAAATTTAACAAAATTTGACGGAAATGACGAAGAAAATGACGGAATTGACGAAACATATAATAATTAATTTCGGTCATCAATTACATGTTAAACAAGAGTCAAGAAGATCAAATTATTCTATCTTATTAGGAAGGTTATCTAAGAGATGAAATAGCAGCAATGTTTGAAGTAACAGAAGGATCAGTATCAAAAAACATCGTTCTCAGGTGGAAAAAGAGAATAAAAATCCCTGATGTTGAAGAGATAAGACGCTTTATGAAGACATTAAAAAATCAAATTTGACTTTAAATCAGTGCTCCGAAGGATTTAGAATCTCTCAGTTAATGAATAAATTTTCGGCAAGTAGAAATGATAATATTATCGACTTTGACAAGAATAGTTTTACTATTTTGTAAAAGAACTATGCGATACTTGTAAAAGCATCAGATACTTCCGAGTATGCTAATAGCGGTTTAGAGATCTAGCGGAATTCTCGTATGAATACCATGTCAAGTCAGTAAGTAATGGGAACTCTGAAGCTGCAGATCGAACGACATATATCATTTAGAGTCAAACAGGTCAATCCCTCTGGCAACGACAATTACTTCTTTAATTGAAGAAATGAAAAATGAAAAGATTTTGCAAAGAGAAGAAAACAGAGTTAGTCGAAAAATAGATTCAAACTTGGCGGTTATTTTGGATAATCTAAATAAAAAATATCAAATCTAAAACAAGATAAAATTCACTTTCTTTCTTTTCTCTATAGTAAAATTCAGATCTATGTCAAACTTCTTATCATCTAATCAGTATTTTAGACAATTACTGTTTCTATTTTAAAGGATATTTTGATCAACATCAAAATAAAGATACTTTTAACATTACACTAAACAATATACTAGTACCTCTCATCATTTTGGCAAATCATCATTGTTCAGATAATAATCAGAAAAAGAAAGAAAATGGATCACAAGATGAGAATGATATGTCAGAAGACAATAACAAACAGAATGATGATTAGTGTCTTTATTTCCAACTGAAGCAATAGGGTACAGCTACCAAACTAGAGATTTATAAATTGTACAAATAGCTAGTAAATTTACAAGACTCAAGATCTCAACTATGCTAGGAAATTGATCGACTTAAATATAAAAAGTTTGAGTTCGAAAAAGAGATTGATGAAGGTATGAAGGAATTGGAACATGGTTAATGGAGTCAATCAAAGACACCTTTGAAAATATTGAGATATGAAAGAGTCACAAAAGTTTTAGAATTGCACCTTTACCATAAATTAGGATATAAAGAATTTAAAAATATCCTTACATGAGAATCTGGCTATATGATATATATCCACTATAAATCAATCAAGATTAGCTAAATGAACATTTTCATGTCCCCCACCTAACTCTTGTACCGATATCTTGTGCTAAACGAATAGTGTAGATCTCTAGTCCTTTTTTGCATAATTTCTAAAATGTTAGTTTCATTCATCCAATGTTAATTTGAATTGTCTATATGACAATGACCATCAAGTATACTTCTAAAAACTACTGGGTTAGTATATTCGATACACCGTTATCTAATGATTATATATAAGGTATCTCTTTAAGGTTCAAATCAATTTCAAAGGGGTGCGAAGTGCGGGATTTGAACCCACGTGTCATGATTCGAATTCCGTATTTGAGCAATACTAAGTAGGATGAAATTCAAGAAAAATCTAGTTTATTTCCGTCGAACTACCAAATTTTAGTCAACGATAACTATTGTCATAAGAAATTTAATTATAGAAATGATAATAGTATTTGCACACAATGGCTATTGAGAATATGAATTACCAACCTCTGTGTTTGAAAACAAAAAATTGATGATGTTATCGATTTTGATATCGACTGTTATTATGAGTTCAATGGGATTAGTGTCAGCCGAACAATCGTTTGCTCAAAGAGAAGAGGATGATGTCCACAATAGTAACAATAATGTCATCGGTCAGAATGGAGATGGTAATGATGCATCTCAGAGTGATTCAACATCTCAGGAGACGGATCAAAATATTCAGTACATTTCTGTCGACCACAAAATAAATAGGTGACCAAGAAGGAAAGAAGAACACTGTAATCTAATCAATTAATTTATCCATGTACAATACACCTATAATAAAAGAGTGGGCTTATTACTACATATTGATATCATTCTATTATACACCGCAATATCCAAATCTTATATCCCACCTTAATGAAGTCGTTAAAACTATTTAGTCGTTACAGTATAACATATTTCATGAGACAAAATATTTCGACTGGTAGCACATGGGAATCAGAAGTAGGATATTCGCGATTAGTCAAGTCTGGCCATCTCATATTTGTATCAGGAACAACTTCAGTAGATGAAGAGGGAAATATTGTAGGATTAGGAGATTCGTACGAACAAACGAAATATGTAATTCAAAAGATTCACATGGTATTGAGAAAAGTGAATGCGAACTTATCAGACATTACTAGAACTAGAATTTTCACAACAAGAATAGATGACTGGAGGCATATTGGTAGGGCACATGCCGAGTACTTTAAGGAAATAAGACCTGTAACAACAATGATTGAAGTAAAAAGATTAATCCAACCAGAATTGTTAGTAGAAATTGAGGTAGATGCCGTTCTCACCGAAACTGACAATAATAAACAATGTTCGTAAAATGTACCGAAAAGATATACAAAGTTTGTATGGTATGTCCCCATCCCTTAAGACTCCTATGCGATAAAATACTTTTGTTTAGATGCTGGGTATTGTTGTAAAGGGTTATTATTCATTCCTCTCTTTTAAAGACCTTCTTTGATTAGATTTGATCTGCATATGGAAGATATTGATCGGTCGGCATTGATATTCAAAAAACGGCAAGTTCTCGTTTTTATCAAATTCGAATTCATATTTATGACTGTATCAAAGTTTACCAGAGACAAATAATAATACGCGTTAAAAAGTGTGTAACTTTTATTCAAAGAATCACTGTCCCTTTATATATTACAGGTTTATTGTTATTGTTAATGTTTTTAGCTAGATTTAAGCGAGAGCCCTTGATAGTTTTTGGTGTATTTTTTGGTACAATCTTAATTTTATTGACATATTTATCGTCGTTGTTTGGTTCATCTTTATTTACTGATGTATGGGCCCAATCTGATATTCAAACTGTCAAATACAGAAATTTAACTCTAGATCTTGGTAATGGAGTAACGACTAATGCTCAGTTATCTTACCCCGCTTTAGGCAAAGGACCTTTTCCGGCCGTGTTGCTAGTTCAAGGTTCTGGGGCATTAGACATGAACGAAACCTTGACTAAAACTAGTAAACCATTCTGGGAGATATCTCAATATCTTTCCGAGAGGGGATTTGCTGTACTAAAGTACGATAAAAGAGGTGTTGGGGAAAGTTACACTATTTTGAATTCAAATGTATGGGGAAATAACACAGTCGATGATCAAATTCAAGATGGCAAGAAGGCCTTAGGTGTTCTATCACAGCAACCTGAAGTAGATCCAAAGAGGATAAGCATACTTGGACATAGCGAAGGTACGCTATATGCTCCAATAATAGCAATTGATAATTCGACAGAGGTAAACAACATTGTACTAATGGCCGTCCTAGCTCAGAACCCTTTAAAAGATGTAGAATATTATCAAGACGTTTTACTACCATTAGAATACGTTATGCAAGAATTAGATAAGAATCACACTGGTTTGATATCGATACAGCAGATTGTCTTGGATCCATTTTTAAGGAATTTCCTGTTACCTTCATCTATTTCGCATACTAATGATACCAAAGCCATGACCGCAGCTCTATTAAAGGAATTTGGTAATAGTAGTAACATAAATATCGATAAGCAAATCAAACCTTTTTTGATAAAGGGCTATGAAAACATTACAGCATTCAATTTGGACAAATGCAATACTGTTGGAATATGTCTGTTTGGTTCATCTTTATTTACTGATGTATGGGCCCAATCTGATATTCAAACTGTCAAAAATAGAAATCTAACACTAGATCTTGGTAACGGAGTAACGACAAACGCTCAGTTATCTTATCCAGCAATTGGTAGGGGACCATTTCCAGGAGTCCTCCTAATACATGGTTCTGGGGCAAATGACATGAACGAAACTGGTGGTATTATTCGATTTGATAATAAGACAGGATCATTGATATATCCGATGAAGCAGACGTTTTTTCAAATATCAGAATATTTAGCAGACAGAGGATTTGCAGTTCTTAAATATGATAAGAGGGGTGTTGAACCAAACTTTACTATGGTTAGAAACACATGGGAAAATGTTACTTTCAATGACCTCAAAGATGATGCATCAAAGGCCCTATCAGTACTACTGCAACAACCTGAAGTTAACACAACCAAAAAAGTAACACTAATTGGACACAGTGAAGGCACCATGATAGCCCCTAGAGTTGCTGTTGATAATCCAGACAAAATAAGGGACATAATTTTGATGGGGCCAGTTGCAAATACTCTTCCGGAATTACTATATTTCCAGATTGTTAAAAATCCTATAGATTACGCCGAAAATGTTTTGGACAAAAATGATAATGGGACGTTGACAATTGACAAGGTATCTAACGATTCTTTTTTCCAGAATCTAGTTGGCGGTAACCTTACTCACCTCCTGCTTTTCCAAACAAACGGTATGGATTACTTGAACATGTCGTCGACAAAGCATTCACAACCCACCAATACAACTATTAGTCAGGATACCCTCAGCATAGAAAATGATCTCAAACCGGCACTTGTAGCTGCTTATAATAATGTCACTTTCCCCACGGATTCATCTTTGTCGGCAAAATGTCTTGATGTGCAATATGGATACTTTGAATGGAATAGCGGATTGGAAGGATGTCCCAAATGGATGAGGTCGCACTCTGATTTACAAAGTACTTTGAGCATGATAGGAAATGTATCTTCAGGTATAGGTATTCTAATCCTTCAAGGAGAAAATGATACTGCAACACCTCTTGAACAAGGCTTACTATTGCAACAAAGACTAACGGAAGTGAATCATCCAGACCATCTCATAATCACATATCCTAATCTTGGACATTCACTCTCGCTCTCCAGTAATTGGATAAGCCAGAGTGGACCAATGACAGAATATGTCTTAAAAGATATGTTTGAGTGGTTATCTTCTAGAAGTGGATAACCAAATCTCCATATTTTTCTATTTTGTACAAAATAGAGATTGAATCCGACATTAAGGGGCAATATCAAGACACAATGCATATGAGATAAATTCTGCAGGCTCGTCTACTTGGGCTAACAACGTATATGATTGCGTTAACGGATCAGGTATAGCAGAAAGTTTTCCAAATTCTTTATCTGGCCCATCGCTAATAGAGAATCCTCCACCAATCAAAACATCTCCATTATCACATTCAGCAGTCAAGGAAATATCTGCGTTTGATAAAGCGACTACACTTTCATCGTTGCGATATACAACAATATTCTGTAGTCCTGAATCTCCCGATGGTCCAGGCGGTCCCTGAGGTCCTATTCCTCCTGGTACTCCTTGGTCTCCTTTAGGACCCGTATTGCCCATTGGGCCCGTAGCACCTTGTATTCCTTGCTCTCCTTTAAGGCCTTGTGGACCTTGCTCACCCTGTGGCCCTTCTTCTCCCCGTGGACCCGGAATTCCTACACCTGTAAGTTCGGATGACAGATTGTTGCAACTTAAAGATGTACTTTCACCTGAAACACACAGGCTATTTTGATCCGTCTCCTGAGATGTTGAATCACTCTGAGATGCTTCATTGCCATCTCCATTCTGACCGATGACATTATTGTTACTATTGTGGACATCATCCTCTTCTCTTTGAGCAAAGGATTGTTCAAATGACACTAATCCCATTGAATTCATAATAACAGTCGATATCAAAATCGATAACATCATCAATTTTTTGTTTATATGCACAGAGATTTGCTATCCATATTCTTAATAGCCATTGTGAACAATTAATATTACCTCATTTATATATAAAATTCTAATGGTCATTGTTATGTTTGAATCGGAGTTGCTCAGGTAGTTATCCATTCATCTATACAATCAAGCATCATTAAATCCGACGATGCAAGTAATAACTAAATAATCTCACTTGGAAATAATCTCTCAGAACATGTCAAAATTCATAAATATTTAATGTAGTTCGTCATCATATAATACGAAGTGCGTGATTTATCACAACAACTTACATGTCCACAACTAAGACATAATCGCTAATGAACCCAATCTGAGCTAATCTGCTTGCATTCTTCATAACCTTTTGTATTTCCTTTTTTGTCTAGGTCTCCAACTCTTACATGCTTACACTCTATCTGGTTTTCATTTGACATGAGGTATCGCCACAGACGTGATATTAAATTGAATAGTATATGAGAACCAACTTTGTTATTACAGACTGACTATTTCGGTTCGCTTCATATTTTCTAAATGAAGTGTGAACCCAAGACAACTCATATTTCGAACTTTAGACTATTTTCGCTTTATGGTTTCTTCCCCATATTTAGTTCTCATTTTCAAGCCATGGAGGGATATAGTTCTTAATTTATAGTTACAACAGGGACGATATGAGTTCTTATCCAGAGTAATAAATATCTCACAAGTGTTGCATCTCTTCTATCTTTATATCTAGATGGAATTTCATGGTTTCTCTTGACCATATCCCTAATACAAATTACAATACAACTCAATCGATAAAATGGAAAAGACTATTGGGACTATGAACAAATAACTCTTCAATAGATGGTAGATGGTTAGTTCAAAAACATAACCACGTGATTCAGTACTCTAGCCTTTTGAAAACTTAAAAACAGAATTAAAACAAATAAGTTATACTTGATTTAGAATCAAATGATCATGTCCGAAAATATACACATTAGGGCTGAATTCATAGTAGAAAAAGACAAAGTGGAACAATTTAAGAAACTGATAAGAGAAATGAGTAATGTTGTTGAGACAATCGAAACCAAGCACATTAGTCTATCAATTCTATATTAATGGAGATGGAACAAAATGTATGGTCCATGAAACATATGTAGATTCGGAGGCGGTTCTATCTCACAATGAGAGCACAGCCTCTAAAACAATTCTCCCTAGCATATTTAATATAGCCAAATTAAATACACTTGACGTTTATGGCAATCCTAGTAATGAATTGAAAAAGTTGCTGGCAAGTTTCAATTCACAGATATTCAATTTGTACAATGGATTCAGTCGGGAAAATGATAAGACACCATATCAATATTTTTTGTTTTTTGTTCATTGATTAATGCATTTCAAATAGTAAATGTTCGAGTGTCCAAAGTAAAAATGATTAATAATGAAGGAAGTTATTCATAATAATATTAGTGCATCTATAAAACTAGATGGCCCACAAATTCACTACAACAATAGTTCCTTTAGAACTCATCCAACACAAGTCTTATCCTTTTTGTGATTATCGTATTTGCTTATGTGGGTAGTAATGATTACAAAATCAATGCTACTTATTTTTCCTTATAATAAATCAATAGTTTCTTATTCAATACCATTGTTACGGAGATATGTAGCAAAGACTTTATGATAATAATATACAAATTCATTCTGTAATTATGTTTTTGAACCCTACCAAGAAAAGATAGACAATGATGACTTAATTTTCCACCTTTTCTTTTTCTCATATTTGGATTGTATCAATAGGATAAACTTATATCTTTTTCAAGTAATTGGAGATTAATGAAAACCTTCCTGCTTTTTATATCAATTTTTACAATATCTTTATTATTTGTAGCATATAGCAGTAACAACTGGATAAATGAACTACAAGTATTAGCACAATCTATCGACGTGACAACAACTAGTAATGCCAATTTTCTTCCAATAATGAAAATATGTCTAATGTTCCTATCACTGCTCCGGGTCAAAGTATCTTTTATCGTGGAATAGAGACATCCGGAGAACCAAACTATATCAATTTTTCACAGCCTGGTATGAAACTACAACAGTCAATAAACATTTTACCACATAGAGATGATGGCGCATCTTACAAAGGGATTCTGACGTTTACAGCAACAGAACCGGTAGATGTAGGTATCGGCCATAGACTGCAGGTGGATAAGGATATCCTCTCAGAAAGTTCCTCACAAGCACTACGGGATTTATTTACAGTAACATATAATGAGAAAGGTGAAGAATTAGGTAAACTTGGATTGATGAGCGCTACTTCTATCATTACCCCTGACTATGGAGATTCTCCCCCTTATTTCTCAGCCTCAATTCCTTTTGCCGGTAGTAACCTCTTCCTAACTACGCAGCAAGGTAAACCATTCGTTGCTGTATACGAGGTTTCAGCGGACATTATACAACCGCTGGATATTGTAGACCTGCATGGCCTCAAATCAGATTCAAACACCACTGCTACTAATCCACAATAATTTTGTTGGTTTAAAACATTCACTTTTTTCTCAGTTTTCAATTAGATTGGCAATAGTAAGTTATTATTCTATAAATATCGGTTATTAATGCATCTGCTTTTAGATTAGAGTTTTTATCAGGCCTTCCAACACCTCCTAATCCGCTTTGTGATTGTTTCATCAATATCTATTCTGTAGTAACGCATTGTATCTTCTATTCTTATTTGCTAATGTGATAATCTCAACTAGTTCCGACCTAGTTACAATTTATTACCAAATCTAAAAGTCATAATTAATAATAACTAGTATTTATAATCAAATTCTAATTTTCATTGAAAATTAAAAGTCGAAGTTTTACTTTATTCTTCATTGTCTAAGCATAGTCTATAGTCTAGTTACAGGTAATTCACCGTCTTATGGAAAATCACAAAATAGTGTTGTATCACACAGAGTGGTTATGGTGATGCAGAAAAACAAAAAAAGACAACCACAACATTCACAACAAATTGAGCAGGTTTTATCTGGTAAAGTAGTATTCTATTGAGAAATAATTTGTTGTGTCAAGACTAAGATAATTCAGATGGTTTATCAATATCAAATGGAATGTTTAATTTAGGTGAAATGTTTCCTCCCAATATTTCTCTAGCGACACTCGACATCAATACGGATTCTAATGTGACTGTGAGGTGAATTGTGACTGACGAAGAAGATAAGAACATACTTGAAGTCCTCCCTCCCCTTTAAAGCCTCATCTGATCAGAATCTAATTAAGACCTTTTTTTGGTTACAATTGGATTAGGATAGTAGAATACTATAGATAAGTCTGTTTAAAAGATGGTGATTCCTTCATAACTGTTGTATGCATGGTTATGATTGTCTCAAAGATTACAGAGGGGATAATCACTAACAAATGCTAAGAAACAGTTGACTTTCATTCTAAAAATCTCAAGAGCATATTTGAAGAATATAGCAGATCAACAGGGCTTAAATGGGAAATAACCCAAAATCAATCTCAGATTCAGTCTCAACAACAAAGTGTTATAAAACTGCAAAATGACATTAATTATTATGAATCTGTCTTAAGTGCGAATAAAAAGAATTGGGATATTTTTTTTGAATTAGAGAAAATGAAATTTGGTATAAATGGACTTAAGCAACTATGGTTAACGATAACTGAAATTGCAACAAGTAACAAAAGAGAATACGAAACTGCAATAGACATATTCATCAAAGATGTGGAAGACAATTATCACGACAAATTAAGATTTGAAGATAAAGTAATGGAAAAGAGAAAAGAATTGGATATGATAAATATACAATTAAAATCAAATAGGCAGAATCTTTTGTTGGATCCCATCATAGGATCATGTCTATTATCACTTTTTCGAAACGGCATTACTGAGCAAGATATTGTTGAGCTGGTTCAGTTCTTTCAAAACAGTTTGCAAGATAGCGGGCTGCATATAAAGGATGCATCACAAGGAGAAAAAACAGTAATATCTGATTCGTTTGAATTCCTACAAGGAAATGGGGGATGGAAAGCTTTAGCAAATGACTTAAAAAAATATGATGGGATTAAAGAAGCAGTTAGACATGAGACAATGATTCTAAACAAATTAAAAGCCGAAAATTCGGTGATAATGAGAGAGTCAAAGAATTTGTCAGATCTATGTCAAACTTCTTATCATCTAATCAGTATTTTAGACAATTACTGTTTCTATTTTAAAGGATATTTTGATCAACATCAAAATAAAGATACTTTTAACATTACACTAAACAATATACTAGTACCTCTCATCATTTTGGCAAATCATCATTGTTCAGATAATAATCAGAAAAAGAAAGAAAATGGATCACAAGATGAGAATGATATGTCATAATACTCAATGGAGAAAATGATGCTCAAACTCCAGTGCAACAAGCATTCCTTATGGAGCAAAGACTAGATGAAGTAAATCATCCTGACCATACGTTGATAACATACCCTCACCTTGGACACGCCTTTTATCCGTCAACAAAATGGCAAACAGGTTTTGGACCCATGGAACCCGATGTATTAGCAGATTTATATTCATGGTTGGAGTCTCATTCGAAATAGTAGATGAATTTATTTCAATTTTTTTAAACAGGATACCAACTATATTGTGTACAACCTACTAATGTCATGCATGCTAAGGTGCGAAGTGCAAGATTTGAACCCGCTCTTGTTTTAGATAGTTCAAATCCTTTAATATATTGAAGGAGAGAAAGAGGATACACGATCCTTAACTTTTACTGCTAAAACATCACACTAAAAATCAACCTTCAAAAATGCTTTGTAAGCCTAGTAACGAACACAAAGCCGAACTACTGTGTACTAAATCATTGGAAAATAGGTAATAATGTTTGTTGTAGATAGAAATAAAGGGGTTAAATAAAGATCTGACAAGTATGTAGTAGTTAAGAAACTTCTACATACATACTGGGTGCTTATACCGGAAGTGATATCGGCGGGCTAATAGTTTCTGCACTACTTGGATCAGCTGAGGTATTTACACCACAAATGTTTGCTGCTACATTAGTCGAATCATCTCCGTCTCCAGATTCCTGTTCTGCAGTACATGTGATACTATCATCGTCAATATTGGTGGTACTTACGCTATTATCTTCATTACAACTGTTTATAATGCAGGCGATGTGAATTTCATCTACATCTAAAGCATTAACGGATTGATACGATTGTATATTGGTTATAAATGGGGTCAATCCAGTTAACATTGCGACAGTAACTAACATTGTTCCTATTAATTTTATACTTGCATTCATATGTTTCCACAATTATAGAACAAGAGACTGTATATCTGAAATTGATTAAAATTAAACAATTAGATTATTTTGCATATTTGTTTCAGTCACAATCAATAGATTATTGTTATAATGCTATTTTAGATGTTTTGAACTATATTTAGCAATTGTGGAACACAAAAAGAATGTAGAATTAAAAAAGATATAGTGCACCTTGTCAATTGTGGAATAATTTGGATACATTGAAGATTTAGGCTAGTAATATGAATGAGGATATTATTTTGCCTAATATTATGTTCAAATCCCACAGTGAAGAAATGAGTTCAATAATTCAAACTCAAAGAAGTTCGGGATTAGAACCCATATGGAATTCTGCCATGCCCTCAGAGATATTTTTACAATACCCCCTATCCTAATATTTTCATTTAAATAAGATCAAATATTACTAGATACGTGCAAATCACTCATGAACTTACAGATTCGGCAATTGGACTATTAAGTGGAAAAAATATTGCCTTTGTAGCATCTTTGATGAAGGACGGCGGGCCACAAATAACTCCGGTATGGATTGATTACGATGGACAATTCATATTAATAAATACCGCAGAAGGAAGAGTAAAACAGAGAAATTTCCAAAGAGATCCTAGAATAGCTGTATCCATAATTGACCCGACTAACCCTTACAACACAGTTAGTATTAGAGGAAAGGTAATAGAACAAATCACAGATGGTGCCGATGACCATATCGATAGACTAGCCAAAAAGTACTTGGGAGTAGACAAATATCCATTTAGAACACCAGAAGAAAAAAGAATTATTCTTAAAATAAATCCCGATAAAGTGTTTACTATTTCTAGTGAGTGACATTTACAGTGACGTTTTTACATCGCTGAATTACTCACATTTAATTGCGAGTAAAAATGATTGAACATTCGTATCAGTTCGACCCGTTTGTAAGTTGATGAGCAAGGTATCAAGTTCAATTAGACATATGTATGGAACGTTGGTTGTCAAAATTATCAAGTGAAAATTACTGGGATTATACCCGCTTACGCTATTAAAGTTCAAATTCCTAAAAATAATAAAGAGAATCCACAATCTCTGTACTAGTTAACTCTGAATTTACTTTCAAAAATATCCTCAACGTTGGTATTTTAATTAATTTTGTTCATACTAGAATTGTAACCATGGTAAGCATGACTATCAACATATGGTGTTTTTAAACCCATTAGAACAGTGATGATTAACTCCCGACATAGTTTCTGAAGGGTCTTGCATCTCTAGTTCCACGCTGCTTATGCAAGACCCTTTTTTAGTGATTCTCTTCTAGCAATTCAAAATTTCTCGAATAATAGATGCGTATTCATCCTCTAATTTACTAAATTACAAACTATCTGGTCTTTACCATGATTGGTATCTGTCAAGATATTCTTGATTTCATTTGCCTAACCAATTGAGTATGTAAGATTCAACGGATTTTGAACTATACTTTTCATTATTTGGTTTTGAATTATTCTGAGAAAATACTCTAGTCCCATCAGAAAATCGAATTAGCAAAATGATCAAGATGAATGACAAAAATATACTCATAAATTTCGTTACCAGTCAACTTAATCTGGCTAAAGATAAGTGAATAAAGTTGTCCTTATCCTGCTAACTGTGTAGTCGAAATATCACGACAATTATCCAAACATTGTTTTAGCGTATTCAAAGGTAGGGGTTTCTGTAATATCGTTTCTATTCTTGCTTTTGCATAATCTTTATCGCTAGTAATATCATCTAACTCAAACGCAGTTATCAGAAATATCCTTACCTTGTCGTTTGACTTTCTGACTTCACAAGCGAATTCGATTCCAGACATCTCTGGCATTCGTAGATCAGTTAAAACATGTGTAAATCGATCAACATTATGTCTATAATGCTCTAAAGCCAATAAAGGATCAGTAAAAGATATAGCATCATACCCTAATGCTTTAAAGTATTCTCTAAATAATGAAGCCAACTCCACTTCATCATCAATTACAATGATTGATAGCGGATGATTTGATGTTTTACACAACATGTCAATTCAAAACTGACTTATTTAACTATTTATATAATTTATTGAAAGTGTTAGATTGTATAAGATGAGCACATTATTCATTCATTGAAAATCATCTTTTCTGGCAATAATTAGTCTTCAAGGTACTAGCTAGATTTTACAGCCCTCTAATTTTCAATTAGATGATACTATACCTAAGCATAATTACTATTTACAAATTTCATATCATAATGTTAAGACAAGAAATCATTTCATTGTAGATGTATGGTTTTCTGATTTAATTATTTAATAAAGTATGAGCATAAATACTATGTTGACCCTATTTTATAGTTTAAGGTGAATTAGTTGTCTCATGATAACATTCAATCTGTAACAAATGAAATCATAAATCCCATTGCTCTAGGACGGGATGTTAATACCGAGAATAACGAATATCCTAACGCAAGCGGTCCGAACTCCGAGACTGCAATTGATATTCATGACGCATTGGATGGAGTTCCAAATATGGAGAATGGATATTACAAGCAGACAAGCACTGAACGAAATTTCAATTCGTCAAAAATAGCAGAACAAGTACATATCCTATTGGCTGAGTCAGAGGAAGAGCTACGAACATTATTTGGGATATACTTGTCCTATTCAGGTATCGAATCTCTTATCGTAGATGATGGAGAAAGAGCAATTGATAGTTTTCTTAAGAGCAAGAATGAGGGAAAGGGTTACGATGCTGTTGTTATTGATACTGATTTGCCAGGTATGGAGGGTTTGGATGTGGCTAAGAAAATTCATGAGAGTGACAAATCTCAAAGAATAATATTGATTACAACCAGAATGAAGCAGCAGCTACCATCAGAATGTTTAAGGACTGCTGGTATCAAAAATGACGATATTCTAACTATGCCTTTTGAACTTTCAAAGTTTGTCACAGTGCTTAAGAATTAATAATATTATTCATTACTGATGAGCCACTTGTGCAACTCTGTTTTATAATGCTTTCCAGACTTATTGGTTTGAACACGAAAATATCAACATATAGTCAATTGTGCGAGTCTTTTGTTTACCATGAATTGCAACTACGGTGAATTTGATGGTGGTAGGCTTCTTAGCCTTATTTGTTTGAATGCAGCATCATTCTGATCTTAAAATATTTAATTTGTAGAAAGATTGGACTAGTGGTTGACTCTTTTTTTGATAAACTGGATGTATTATTAAGATTGTCAGAATTGAAACGTATTGAAGTAATCTGATGTCAATATTATGACACAACAACTCGAAATAATATAGAACTATTGACTTAAACGTCATAAAATTTGATAATATTGTTATATTTTATAGGATCAGTGATTATATAGTTTATTGTCCATTTTATAACACTGTAAATAGTAGCGCCTAGTTTACTTCCAAATTCAGAAAAAGACATCGACCTTCCAAAAACCGATCGAGGAAACGAAATTCCCCTAAATGAAACGGAATCATCATTTATGGGAATTTCGTGTATTTAGGCTAACATTGATAAATATATAGTTCAAACGGAACGAGGACATTTTGAAATGAACCAAGAATCTATCTATCTAACCACATGACTTTAGGATACTTTATAGTTCTATCAATTTAAGTTCCCAACGTAAGTTTTCGTGTAAACATATAGCGGGTTTAAATCAATCTCAAAGGAGTAAGTGCGGGATTTAAACCCGCGATCCCTTGTAATTCATATGAACCACACTTATCTTCTAAATTAAGATTATTACTTCGTAAAAATTTTCTTTGGAGGTGACAAAGAACTTTGCTTTAGATAGAGGTTTTCAAAATCTTGAGAGTTAAAATAATGGCGACATTTATTGATAATCTACTCATATGAGTAAAAGTACCCTTAGATATGAATAAATAATAAATTTACTCTAAAACACACTTCTTTAGCACTTTTTTAGGATCTATATGTTCTAAAAGGATTAATGCAAGGAAATGAATTCTTATCACAATGACTATTAGTACACCAGAAGAATTACTTAAACAGATTACAGAATCTATAAACAATAAAGATTTGGACTCTTTTGTTTCTCTTTATGAACCAGAGGCTAGTTTATCGACGAATCAGGTGAAAATATTAACGGAACAGAAAAATTAGAGAAAAGATGAAAAGTTTTATGGATATGAATGGTAAATTAGAGTAGCATGAGAAAGACAATTATGCAGGTAACATCAACTGATACGGTGATGGACATTCAAAGCCGCAGTGGTCCTGACGGAACTCCAGTCAATCTTGAGGAACAGCATAGATTTACTTAGAAACAATCTGATAACTCTTGGCTCGTTGTGATAGATAATCCCTGGGGAATAAAAACTATCCAACTCCAATCTAATCGGTGTAACTTTACTAATGCCATTCTGTAATCGCTCATGAAATCTTACCACGATTAACCCATGAAGGTAAGGTAACAATCACATCATTTGATAATTGATAGCACAACAGGCCTTTAAAAATGAAAGTCCATAAATGTTCCATTTTGGGAATATTAGATATATGTTAATGTAAATACATATTTAGTAAAAATTGATGAATACAAGAATAAGTTCATTGTTAATTACAATAACAGTCTTATCACTGGTTCAACCTCCATTTATAATGAATCAAAATGCAGATGCTGCTTCATCTTATTCGAGAAAGGAAAACCCCATGCGTGGATAACTTGTTGTAAAGGTGGACGGTATGATCAGTGACCATTTTATCTTATTAAGGCTCCGGTGAGTATGCTCAAAGATACATCGTTGGTGGGTCTAAAGGGCTTATAAATAAATAATTTATTTCATCCTAATTTTTAATTATCAAATCCGAATACTTAAATTAAAATTTTCCATGCGAAGTGCGATTTTGAACCCCTATCCCTTCGCTTTATTGTAAAGTTCAAATCCTTTGTATATTGAGGAGAAAGTGAACCCGCGATCCCTTAATCTTTAATAATTGGTTATAGAGAGGGATAATTAGACCAAGATAATATTCTTACAAGACTTCATTTTTTATATACTTCCTCAAATGAAATTGCTTATGAATAATAAGAGACAGATAAGAAAAGATCATCATTTCATAGTAGCGGTTTTATCTATTCTAATTTTCTCAAGTATGACTGTAGTCAACGGTTTTACTAATACAGTGAACGGTCAAACAAATGCGACCCAGACCAACTCCACCAATAATATTACAGGCTTGGTAAATACTCAGGATATTACGCTAGAAAAAGTCCAGGTTGGAGATATTGATATGGCGCATAAGATGTTTGGTAAAGGTGACCCTATTTTGCTTATTCAGGGTGTTGGTGGGTCTATGGATGCTTGGGAGCCTGCTATTTTAAGAGACCTATCCTCAAATCATACTGTAATAATATTTGATAGTCGTGGAGTTGGAAATACAACAACTGGTACGAAGCAATTCTCAATTCAGCAATTTGCAAATGACTCTGCTGGTTTACTTGACGCTTTGAAGATTCAAAAAGCAAACGTTCTTGGGTATTCTATGGGCTCATTTATAGCTCAGCAGTTTGTTCTTACTCATCCTGAGAAGGTCGACAGACTTGTACTTATTGCTTCAACATGTGGTGGAAAAGATAATGTACCTAATAGCCCTGAAGTTTTAGAACTGGCTAAAAAGCTCCTAAGTAGTGTTGTAAATAACACTTCAATAGAACCACAGGAAGTAAAAGCGGCTGTAGCTCTCAGCTACGGGCCAACATGGATCAAACTTCATCCCGATATCCTTGAAAGCATTCCAACAAACGCCAAAGATTTGCTACTTTCTGGTATGGGTCCTGATACTTATATACAACAGGAGAAAATAACACAAAACTGGAAGTCAACCAACTGGAGTGGTGTATGCAGTCAGCTTCCAAATATAGCCAAACCTACCTTGGTAATAACTGGAACTGAAGATGTTACTATACCAGCTGCTAATTCTTTAATTATTGCGGAAAAAATCCCTGGAGCCTGGCTTGTACAGATAAGAGATGCTGGTCATCAAATTACGTCACAATATCCGGATGAGATTGGTAAAATATTAAATACATTTCTATCGACTACTAGCCCAAACAATTGACTAGCCATTGAATGAAGCATTTGGTTATCTAATTAACTTATCCTGTTTACAATGTAGACAAAGGGGTTCAAATCCTCTATTAATACATGGAAATTAAGAGAGATGTGAAGTGCGGGATTTGAAACCCCTATCCCTTTGCTTTATTGTAAAGTTCAAATCCCGAAAATAAAAGATGAGAACCTGCGATCGCTCTATCTTTAGTAATTAGTTATAGAGAGAGCAATAATTTGACCAAGATAATCTTCACCCAAAGCTTCACTCTCCTTATATACTTCCTCGAGTGAAATTGCTTATGAATAATAAGAGACAGATAAGAAAAGATCATCATTTCATAGTAGCGGTTTTATCTATTCTAATTTTCTCAAGTATGACTGTAGTCAACGGTTTTACCAATACAGTGAACGGTCAAACAAATGCGACCCAGACCAATTCAAGCGATACCAACTCCACAAATGTTACGGGCTTGGTAAATACACAGGATATTCCATTACAAAAAGTCCAGGTTGGAGATATTGATATGGCGTACAAGATGTTTGGTAAAGGTGACCCTATTTTGCTTATCAGTCCCGCACAGGCCGATATGAATTACTGGGAACCTTCCCTTAGAGGTACTCTTTCTGCTAATCACACGGTAATTGTATTTGACAACCGCGGAGTTGGAAACACTTCCACTGGTATAAAGCCGTTCTCCATCCAACAATTTGCTAATGATACTGCTGGTTTACTAGACGCTCTGAAAATACAAAAGGCAGATGTTCTTGGCTATTCACTGGGTTCTTTCATAGCTCAACAGCTTGCAGTTACACATCCAGACAAGGTTAACAGACTTGTGCTTATTGCTACAACATGTGGTGGAGAAGAGAGTATTCCTCCTAGTCCTGAACCTCAAAAAAGGGTTATTGATGTTATAAATAGAATTGCAAATGATACGCCTGTCACTTCGCAGGAAGTAAAAGCACTTCTGTCTGATGGCTTGGGATCAGGATGGCTCATACTGCATCCTGATTTTTTGGAAAATATCACCATACCGGATGCAAAAGATCTGTTCCCTAGTATTACTCCCGATAATAATTTAAAGCAGTTCAAAGCAGCACTAGACTGGGAGGCATCTAATTGGAATGGGGTTTGTGATGAGCTTAGAAAAATATCAATACCAACACTGATCATAACTGGAACCGATGATATAATCCCAACGCAAAATGCATTAATTATTGCAGGAAAGATCCCTGGAGCCTGGCTTGTACAGATAAAAGATGCTGGCCATGCAATACCGATTCAATATCCGGCGGAGGTTGCTGAGATATTAAATACATTTCTATCGACTACTAGCCCAAACAATTGACTAGCCATTGAATGAAGCATTTGGTTATCTAATTACTTAATCGATTATAATGTAGACAAGCGGGTTCAAATCAATATTAAGAAAGGTGCGAAGTGCGGGATTTGAACCCGCGATCCCTTCGCTTTAATGTTCAAATCTCTTTTTAATTAGAGAAAGAGAACCCGCGATCCCTCTCAATAATTACGACCCGCACCTCGCTTCGTTATTTTCGAACGTAGAAAACCCCCTGACGATCTTATTGAATCTGTTTATTGCTATTTTGACAATTCAAAAAGACTACTGATTATCCTTTTTATGGTAAATTACGCCCGTGCAGAAATTGGCTATGTCCTTTGGGCTTCCATCTCTCGTTTAGTCGTTACTTCACACACTAGGATTTCTCTATAGAATTAATCATCTATTCGGACAATGTACCTAAATTCCATCTAGTGACATTATACCTCTCAATCTAAAAGTGATAGTTAACAATAGCTATTATATTGAGAATTCAATGGTAATGGTTATTGAAATTAAGAAGATTAAGTTTGACTGTTTTCTTTATCGCATTAACATTGTCCATAGGACTTGTTTCTGTAAACTTGCCTCTGACCGTTACGGCACAGAGTAATGCATTATCTCAGAGTGGTAATAGTGATTCAGATCAAGAGACTAAACAATCACAATCTTCAGACCAGAATGGTCAGGTTGTTTCTGGAGACTCTAGTATATTAGCAGGCAACAATCTAGCATGTCAAGACCAAGACAATTCAGAGGCTGGGCTAGGTCTGTGTCCTGAAGTAATTCCATCTGGTCCCGGTCTTGGACTTTTAACCGTAAAAACAGTCCTGAGAGCAAATTGTGGTGTTCCCGAAACTTGTCCCAGACCTGATGGCGCAGTGCAAATCTTTGTAAATGGACAATTACGCCATCAATTCGAAGCAAATACACGTGTAAGTGAAGGAACAACTACAAGAAGTTTTGCGCTCCCAGACGGACCGTATAGCATCCATGCTGTAGGTGCTCCTCGAACTCCAAACTGGGAATATGAATTTGGAAACATCCAAGGTGATTGTTCGGGAAGAGATACATGTAATGCGATTATGACATCTAGTGGCGCAAATGTAGTTGTAAATTTCCACTATTGTCGTGGTAGATGTTGAGAGCTGATAGTGTTACCCTTTTATATATGGAGTAATTAGTTCGCTTCTCAACTCATCCAACACCGGCTTTATCCTTTTTAGGATTATCTCGTTAGTGTCGGGTCTATGACAAAGAGTGACTTCTAGCTAAAGTTTCCACCATGCATTTAATATATTGGTCAGTCATTTTATCCAGATGAGGAACAAGATAAAATGTTATAAATTTGTGGACGAGCATGTTCAAATCATTATTTGAAAAAGGAAAGGGAGTGCGAAGTGCGGGATTTGAACCCGCTCACCAGCCCTTTGTAAGGTCTAAATCGCATAGTTAAAAGATGCTATTCAATTTGCGAGATCTATTTCAATCCTAATTCTGAATAAATAAATAGATTATCATCAGACAATCATGATATCATCTAGATCACGCTTGCGCAATTTATATAGTGGAAAATCATTGTTATAGCCATTGTTAACATATATCTCTAAATCAGCAATTATTATCGCCATGAGTTTAGTTCTAGTTACATCCTTTAGCTTGTTAA
>JARFXS010000027.1 GCA_029194465.1 Candidatus Nitrosocosmicus sp. | reverse complement strand
ATTCATTACATAAAACCAATTATGATGGAACAAAAGGTAAAAAGAGTTTTGTTCTATCTATCTAGAATGGGATTCCAAATCTTGGGCATAAATCCTTCAAGACATAATCGGGTATGGGTCCACTTTGTGTTGTCCACCATGAAAGGATTTGATTAAAAACTCTAACACTAAAAACAGTAGAGTCATTTATATAAAGTAGAAAGTGGCTGTAGAATACTCTTCTATTATTCTCTTGATACCCTATTATCAGGTATTTCTATATGATAGAAGACGATAACCGTTGTGAATTTCTCATTCATTTGTAAGAATCCCAGGTTACCAGAAAATACGAAGATTCGTGAGATAGACTCTATTCGAACTCATATGGATATCCTCATGATTTTTACAGAGCGCGCTACTGTTAATTGTAGCGATATATTATATTGTGGCCCATTTAGTTTCTCTTTCCAACCTGTTATTATAGATCCAATTTCCAGATAAGTTTCTTCAAATTCTTGAGATTTGAGGTTTACGAGAAAGCACTCGAGATCTATGTCTTTGCTTTGGCCCACCCCATTCAATATCTTTATTGAAACATCAATATGATATCAAATTGTAAATATATTTAAATTCAGAAAATTTACGAATTGTGAATAAATTATCTAATAACAAATTTTCTCTAATTATTGCACCAGATATATGTAAATTTGGCACTATTCGGTATAAAAAACCGTTTGATACCAGGTTTTAAATAGTATGTTGCCTGATAGATAGTATGTCAAAGAAAACAGAAACAAACCAAAACTATTCAACTAATAACAATGATTTCAAGAATCCGTTAACCAATCATTTGATGAAACTAAAGACAATATCAAAAAATCAATAGATGAATCAAGAAAACAAATTCCACGAATTAATGACAGTGTAAATAGTTATCAAGAGCAATCACTACAAACTGCAAAAGAAATTTCAGAAGAATATCTTGATTCTCAAAAACAAGTTGTTAATTCACTCCAATCAGCATGGAGACCATATAATGAGATATATACCGGATTAGTCACCAACTATTATTCTCCTGAGGCAGCAGTTAATGCATATACAAGATTTGTTAGTAATGTTGCAGACAACACAGTATCAGCCATTAGACTTTCAAACAACGTTATTTTCTCAACCCTTGATGCATGGAAACCATTCCTCCAACAAGCAAAGGACGTTTCAAGACACTTTTCAAACACAGGAGTAAACACAGCAAGAGTGTTCGAACAAAATTCAAGACAATTAGCAGCAGAAGTTAAAGATGCAGCAGCCAATTCTAACGTAAACACATCTACCAACACTACCACAAAGTCCACAAATCATTAACTACTAATTAAGAAAAATCAAAGACTAAAAGAAATTTAGCCATTGGTTTTTCCTTTTAAAGTTAGACAAACTCTAGAAATCTTTAAATTCATTAATACTAAAACTACGTTCATTTATCTGTCACTTTTCTTTTCCATCCAAAAAGGAATCTTTATTCAAAAAAATCTGTTATTTCTAGGCTTGCCTCGTAGATATCCTCATGATTTTTACCGAGTTCGATACTGTTTAAGAAAACGCCATAAGATGTAGTCAAATAAACTTGCGTATTAAATTTATACTTTAGAAAGAAAAGAGTCGCTTTCCGTCCAGCTCTTATGGATATTTATCATCGTTTCATGGACTACAATAAACAAAAGTAGTGGCAAGATATAAAGGAGATAAGGACCATATCCAAAGAGAAAAACAAATGACAATTTCTCTTATTAATGATTATTCTCTCTTCAACTTCCAAAATAATGCCCAATACTAAGAAAAACAATCCTTTTGAGATCATTTTGATTTCAGTATAAGAGTATAAGATAATAACATACTTTTACTCTCTTTATCTAGTAATGAAAATACTTCCGCATGTTATGAGAAATATTAATGAATTTAACATACCCGCTGGAACTTCTCATGGCTATGAAATATTATATTTTGGTGTAAATCTCATACTTATGTTTGAGTATAGGCTTTCTTTTGACATAAAAGTACAGAATTCAGTGAACGAAATAGAAATTCTAATCCTTGGCAGAAAAGATATTCCCGCATGGAAAGAAAATAAGAATAATTCTGAAATTAAACCATATTACAGCAAGAATGGTCTAAAAATCAATGATGTATTTAGGCCTACTATAAGCGATGCATATGCATTTGTGATAAATAATCGAAAGTCTTCCACTGGTTATGAAGTAAAAACTGTTGAGGTTATATTGACTCATAATTGGAAGCAGGAGGTCAAGGAGTCTCAATTGAAAGAACATATCAAAACACAAGCCTAGAATTTTTTGGATGAATAATTATTGGAATATATGATAGGTGTAAAAAAGACTCTAAAGTTAACTTATTACTTTCATGTTGGGATAATTGGAAAACAGATCAAATTATTTGTTAAAGGTGTTTCAATTTACACCTTCTTAAGGCAAATAAAATGGTATTAAACCTCAATCCTATTTTTGATATTTACATAGTCCTTTCGATAGTATTTTCTGAGATGAAAGTTACATTGATGGTGGACTCTTGGGACTAGAAGTTAAAGACTTCTTACAAATCCAGATATCTAAATAATTAATCTTTAAAGTATATCGGATTTTAATGTATCATACTATTTGTCATAACAGTGGCGTTGATAGGAACACATCACTTTGTAAGATTATTGTTTTCTATATCCTTGTTTAGTAATTTGATGGCCGATGTTTTATTTTCGCTTATTTTACCAAACCCGTTCTATGTATCGACTGAGAAAATGACGGAATCTTGTCATACACTTTTATTGCTTCATCATACCCTTCCAAACTAAAAGTCTATACTATTGTATGGGGGTGTTTTAATAATTTGTTATACAAGTCCATAATATATGTACGAGAATCATACAATAAAATGTTCATCCTGTGGCAAATTATTTACTTCAAAAGAAGATGAGACTGTATGTGAAAAGTGTTCGAAAGAGCTTGAAAATATAAAATAATTCCCTTAAATTTTATGATTATGCTTTAATAATATTTAACTCCCTTCATTTGAAGATGAATTTCGAATCCAACTAGTATGGAAATATCATACTTGTCTCACCGAACCAGCTACTGTTTATAATAACGATATAAGATATACTTTGGTAGACTTGCATATGAAATTTGCACAATTGGAAAGGAAAAAAGGTAACGAGTCAATAAATTTTACACTGCCTCATCTGCGACCATTTAATTTTCAACAATTGCTACCTTCAGGACGTTTCACTACTATCTTGTTTTGTTTATTTTCCTTGGAATATAGGAGAGGCCGAAAGGGTTCCTCTTAAACCAAATTGTGCGCCAGCGCTATTATCAGAATTTTCTTTAGTTAGCTTTTTATGTTGTTTCAAAAATCCTTAATAGGACCTGTACAATATCGATAGATGTCAATGATACACACTAAGCGTGTGATTCTCTTGATTTTGTCCTTGCTATTTGTTCCGCTAGTTTATGGAATGGCTTTTTCATCTTTTATATATGACCTATATGCTGAAAGGGCGGACTCGAATTATCTTAGTAGCAATACTTGCGGTGCTAAGACTACTGATCCGCGTAACGGGAAGATGCAACAAACATGCTGCTGGACGGAAACAGAACGGGGTCCTTATCCTAAAATCGGTACTACCGAAGTGAGATATTGTCAGACATGTTCTACGCCTCCTGGCGGTAGTGGCCTACTTGATTGTAAACAAAAACAGGTACAACTTATAGCACCTCCCTATGCCGGTGAAACTGTTTTACAAGATGATGGAATTGCAGAGCAGCCCGAACAACCACTTTTAGATAGTCAAAGTGATGTAGATGTTGAACCCACTAGAAACATCGAACAGAATCCCTTTACAACACAATCAAGTCCAGATGGCGGTGCAAACATATCGATCAAAGAATACCCTATAGACTAACCAATTACAACTCAGGAGAGCCAAGAAGGAGAAGATGGTCGGAGTCAATGAAAAGTGGCTATTCAGAAATTTCCTATAACGAATAGATAGTTATCAGGAGACTCGCTGAAGATGTTTAGAATCAATCATTCGTCGACTATATCAAATATGCATTGGAGATAAGAACTCAAGCAGAAATAGACAATTCTGTAACTATATAAGAATCATTTGAGTCTGCTGAGTATATGATGGAGTGGGTTTAATGAAAATACTGAGATACAGTATGATCATTTTTAATACAGCACTCTACCATATTTTATTTGAAGAAGAGGAGAATCAAAGGGGATGGAAATAGAGAAGAAACACTACAAAAATATAGAATTAGGGATAGCATTTGATTATCCATCAGATTGGGTCGAGATAACTGATGAGAGCATAAAGAATTTAGGTGCGGATGTGTTGATGCACAGTGATTCTGTAATCTTTGGGTTTAAAAGAGTAAATGTAAAAATAAACTCCGAGGGCCCCATTGAAATGGCTATCGAAAAAGTATTAAAGGATACAATTTACTTAGGAGAGACAATACTCGAAGAATCAAAGTTAGACAAATATCCTATTAAAAATGGCCGTTCTGGAACTGTAATCGTAAAGCGATCGTACGATGATAAAAATATAGTTATACATGAAAGAACGTTTATCATAAATGACAAAAAAGATCGTTGTTTTATAACCTTATTTGAACAGGATCAACAAAATACCAAGAGCTTAGATTCCGTGAACGTCCAGAATCAAGTAGAAGAAATATTTGAATCGTTTAGGTTTTTGTAGCAATTCACTAGAAATAGTTATTTGATGAATTCAAATGAGTTTGAAAAAGATGCAGTATTCCCAAACTCCAATCCATCTGATGTTCTTCGATTTTATAACATAAGAGGTTGCAATATTTGATTTATTTGTTTTTACTAGTAAAATCATTATTGATTTGGGTGATTGCCTGAGTCAAATTTGTTTCACATACCCTCGAACCCGGATACCATGGGGGACTTAATCCCACCGAACCAGATACCATTTATAGTAACTTTTAGTCAGACAACAATGTGTTATCGTATATTAATTTGGTTGGAAGGTTATAAATAAATAGACGAAAAAATTTGTTCCGTCATTTGGTTCTTCTCGTCTTACCTCTTGGAGCGTCTAAGATATTATCTGGCTATCCTGTTCAGTGGCTTGTCCTTGAAAGACTGGAGAGTCAGAATACGTTTCTCAAAAACCAAACCGTCATTATACATTATTTCTTTAAATAGTGGGGTAGATATCACTACGAGCATCATAAATGGTGGGAGGATATTTTAGCAAATACTGTAATAGATATAACATATATAGCTACAACTTTCGTTTGGAGCGAGCAATTAGGGCATTATCCGTACTGTTGATATCCACCGTACTTTTTCTCAGCGCGACTGCTGCCACACCGCCACCTTTTGTTCCCCAACTCGTATTAGCCGATTCTGATACTAGTCTTTCAGGTGGAATAGATTCATCACCTTCTCTAGATCTATACAAGGCGATGCAGTATGACAGAGGAAGCGGCGATTTTATGTTCCAACCATTAACTGTTACTGCTGCTGCTGCTGAGCCAATGCTTGTTCCAATATCCGTTCTCCCACCGCCAATCCAGGGAGGTCAAATTCCACCTCCACCTCCGCCAGAAGATAACACTGATACTGATAAAGACGGAGTCGTTGACTCGATAACTGTGACTTTGTCGCCAATCCTGGTCAAAACGATTATGATAGCGATGGACAAGGTGATGAATGCGAAGATTCAGATTTTGATGGGGTACCAAATACAAAAGATAATTGTACTTTCAATAAGAATGCAAATCAAAGAGACACAGATGGCGATAAGCAAGGAGATGCATGTGATCCTGACTCTGTAGATTCTGATAAGGATGGATTAGTGGATACAAAGGACAATTGTTCCACTATTTCCAATAAAGATCAAAAAGATACTGATGGTGATGGTACAGGCGACATTTGTGATGATGAAGGCGATCGTGATAGCGATGGGGTAATTAATTCAAAGGATAATTGTGAATATGACTCTAACGCCGATCAAAGAGATACAGATGGCGACGGCGAAGGTAATGTGTGTGATTCTGATTTTCTCGACTCTGACAATGATGGGGTAGCAGATTCAAAAGATAACTGCAAAAGTAAAACTAATCCCGACCAAGCAGATACAAATAATAACAAATATGGGGATGTGTGCGATCCTTCTCTCCTTTCCGGTACCTCTGATCCTGATAAGGACGGGGTAGGTGATTATTTCGATAACTGTCCTAATGCTCCCAACTCAATGCAAGAAGATACCAATCATAATGGGATTGGAGATGCCTGTGAATCGGATTCAAATTCTGACATCGATAAGGACAGGGTATTAGATAGAAATGACAATTGTATTTCTGTTCCAAACAGAGATCAAAAGGACACTGATAAGGATACTATAGGTGATGTATGTGATCCTACGCCATCCGGTGTCTATCCAGATACTCAAGATAGTGACCAGGATGGGGTACAGAACTCTAACGACAATTGTCGATCTGTTTCTAATCCGGGACAAGAAGACAATGACGGTGATGGTAGTGGCGATGCGTGTGACCAAGAATTAACTGATTCAGACAATGATGGGATAAAGGATTCCGAAGACAATTGTCGATTCGATCCTAATCCAGATCAAAAGGATACCGATAGGGACAGTAAGGGCGATGCATGTGAACGTTCGCCAGGTGATCTCGGTCTACCTGAACCTCCCGCAACAACAACACCACCACCACCAACAACTCCGTTACAAGATTCTGTTGATACTGATAAAGATGGAATAGTCGACTCAAAGGATAATTGCCCTAACGTTGCTAATGACAAAGATCCAGGAGATACAGACGGTGATGGTATAGGCGATGCCTGTGATCAAGACCAAACTTGATTCTGACAGAGACGGGATAGTAAACTCAAAGGATAATTGCCCTAACGTTGCTAATGACAAAGATCCAGGAGATACAGACGGTGATGGTATAGGCGATGCCTGTGATCAAGACCAACTTGATTCTGACAGAGACGGGATAGGAAACTTCAAGGACGATAAAGGGAACAGCGATAATTGTCCAAGTGCTCCTAATAATGATCAAAAAGATACTGACGGTGACGGATTAGGAGACGCATGCGACCCAAACCAACTTGATTATGATAAGGATGGCGTGGTGGACTCAAATGACAATTGTATCTCTGTTGCTAACCCTGATCAAAAAGATTCAGATGGTGATGACCAAGGAGACACATGCGATACAGTTGGTCCTGATAGAGATAACGATGGGATCTCCGATTCAAATGACAACTGTTTTCAACCTAACCCTGATCAAAAAGATTCTGATGGTGATGGTATAGGAGACGTATGCGACCTTACAGCAAATGGTCTTGTAGCTGGAACTACAACTTCAAATACAACTACACCTCCAACTGATACAACAACCGGGATACCATCGACAACCCTTCTTACATCACAAGAACAAACCAGCGATTCAGATACCGACGGAATATCTGATAACGACGATAACTGTCCATCATTTTCAAATACAGACCAGTCAGATTCAGATAGCGACGGAATTGGTGACATCTGTGACAACAAAGATACTGATGTGACTGAATCTGAAAAACCTATGATTCAAAGTGGCGAACAAACCGAAAACGCTAATACAGAAGGGCAAGTGAACGATAATGAAACTGGAGATGGTAACAGTAGTGATAGTAGTAATAGTAGTGGTGGAGACGGAGATGAGGGCAATAGTAATGATGGCGGTAATGATAATGGTGGAGGTAGTGATAGCGCAGATAGTAATAGCGAAGGCGAATAAATTATTCTTTATTAGCGAAAAGAATAAAATAATCAAATAGAATCTAACGGGTTACGATTGTTGACCGGTAAGTAGTAGGCAGGTGCTTTGATAAGGACAAAACAGCATTTTCGTCAATGAAATTACTATTATGATCCAAATATTTATTGGTCCGATGTGGCATAACGGACATTTCTATAATCATATTTTCAGGACACCTGACTTGTCAGTTTATTGATTCAATAAAGTAATAGATAAACAATGAAAATATTCCAAACTACTATAAATGCCTAAGTAATAAACAATTTCAAAAGGTTGGGATAGTTCTTTCTCATGGGGTCAAAAAATGGTAGGAAGTGATGGATTGGCATATCTAACAGTCTCAGTGAAGAGTGTTAGTAGTCAAGGTGATCAAGTAATAAGCATCTACAAGGTACGTATGGAGGAATGGTGCGTTCCTCGGAAATACTGCGTGAGGAGCCAGTGCTATGCGTTACTGTATTTCGGCCGCTGTCCGGATTATACAACTAAACTTTACATGTGCAAGATTGTTCCTAAAATTAGCATCGACTTCTAACGCTACCTTCTCAGGACCACCAAAAAATCGGTTCTCTAGTCTCCCAAGAAATTATTGAAATTTGTTGTCTTTGCTATGTGTGAATAACAGCCCTTCCCTGGTCTAGTTGATATTTGGGATTGGATATTGTAATGAGACCTAGCGACGCCTTCGGTGATTGCCTCTGCTTTCGGTTAACGTAAAGGATTAGACTCATCGTCAACCCCACAAATATAGACAATAGTACGAATTTTAAGTGCTCTTACGAACAACATTGTTTTATCTGTATCGCTCATATACTCTTAGTTTAAACTCTTAATATAACAATGGCTATTAATTAAACTTCTCAGTTTTTCTTATAAGTAACTATGAATATACCAGTGGGCTAAAATTTTTTGTTAGGAGGTTTTTAATTTTCAACAATTGCTACCATCAGGACGTTACACTACTATCTTGTTTTGTTTATTTTCCTTGAAAATAGGAGAGGGTTAATCTCCGTCATTCATTTATTGAAGTGCGATCGCGATTGCATAGGATCTGATTTTCCATAATATCTAACAAGAGCATTTATCAAACTGATGTATTTTGTAATAGTATTTCTTTTTTTGCTTATCGTTTTCCATTATTATTATTGCCTGTTGCATAATTGCTGGATGACACAACAGAATTGTCAATCTTTGGTTGAATCAACAGAACAGCCCAATTGTTAAAAAGAGTTTTGACTGGATAATCACTCGACTAGCATTTCCGAGCCGTTAACTAATTCTTTTAACGGTGCCTGACTTACCATTAATCGCATTTTTGAATCCCTGCAAATTGGCAAATGATTCGTTGTGGGTTGATGATTTTATGTCCGAGTCCGGCAAACTACCTGGCCAAGATTGTCAACATATACTATGCGTTCATTGTTGGTCAGATTCAATAATTGGAGGTTCTCGTTAAATTCACTCATATCAAGCCACCAGCCCATATTCCTGTTAACGATCCATTCGCTCCTGAATAAATGGGGCACAGCCATCACGGCCTGATTCTGCCAGTGGATGCAGATACTACTACATTACCCAGGAAAGTATCATTATTAGTTATCACTCCCTTGTAGTAATCTCTGAACGCAAAATTAGTTTTAGAGAGATTCTTCTGAAGAGAAAATGGCTCCTCCATATATATCACCATTTGGCATCAAAAAGAAAACCACTTGAAACTCTCCATATTTTTTCCAAAATGTCTTTTGCTACTTGTCTTTTAAGGATATCTGCGTTTTGGGGGATTCCCTTTAGGTGCCCTGTTGTTTCATCAAGCTTATTCACAGAGGTTAAATTTTTTAACTTCTAGCAACATACTCCAGGGAGTTCAAGTATGGTCGCAGCTTTTTCAAGTCGGTTCTCCATATCTTGTGCTAAAAGTTTTACATAATTCTGGTCTTGATCTGTGTTGTTTCCAAAAATAGTTACGTCATTGTTGTTTCCATTCATTTTAGAAGCCTGTGCACTAGAAGGGGTTTGTATTCCTAAAGATATTGCTAAAATGAGTAAAGTCAAAACCCGCGATTCCATAGATTACATTTTTAGTTACAATGTTCTTGTTTTGCATGGATAATCTCTTATACACAAAGACGATGTAATAAAAAGGTCTTTCTTTTACATAAAAGTTGATTTAATCATACATCCCATGTAATTTATAAAACATATTGTCATTATCCGGATGTTGGCTGATTATCTGACTACTATGAATTGCAGTTGATTAAATAGAATACCCAAAGGTGTTCTAAATTAAATTTACTTTCCATTTATAGGTAGTTTGCGATGCAGGCTTAACTGGATATCATTATGGTTGCTCTTTTCGATTCCTTTAATAATCAATTCTCATTTGTAGCATCCAATTCAAAAATAACATTCAAAAACTAGGTCTCAGGAGAAGTAACATCGAACATACATAAATTCAAAACTCTGAGGATATGTAGAATCAGAATATCAAACAACTTGACTCTAATAATTAGAAATTCAGACTATGAATTGTGAATTCAAGATGGGGTTCAAACCCCTCCTCCTGGGCCTTTTAAAAATATACTAGATGAATTTGTGTGTATATAGTATATATTCGAGTCCCACTCTGCACCATAACCTCGTGTTTACTATCATATGCTAGTTTTGAAAAAGCAGATACGGTTTGCTAGGGTGGGCGAATGAAACAAGTCAAATTTGTTACACTTACCACCGAACCCGCTACTGTTTATAGTAACGATTTAATATTGCTGCAGTATTCAGATGAGACTGAAAAAACACAGTGGCTAAGAATGGATTTACATTTATGAAAACAATATGATAAATTCATAGAGTTAGTGCCTGAATCAGACTTTTCATCATATATGTGAGGCTGTAGTGTCGCCTCATCTTATTCTATTATCGTTAAATACTATTTTATTCATGTTCGTTTGCTTAATCTTCCTTAGTTTAGCAAACGTCATTATCTAGGAATGAGGAGTAGGATGTTGCATTCTAACCACGATAGCGTCTTATTTTCTTCATTTCTAGATATTTTATTATTGTTATAAACTATCATAAACAATTCAGTTTACTCAAGTTCTATTTGAAGTAGTCTTGAAGCGTCATTATATAGAAATGAGGTGATGCAAAGATGGCATGCACTCCCATAATGCTTTCCTGCCTCATTTCTATCTTACTTCCTATTCTTTCTTTCTAAATAATTCTCACTTTGTATTTCATGTCTAGTTTTGTGGTAGCAAATATTGCCTCGAGCAAAGGAGAAAGATTCAGATCGATGATATTGATAAATTAATCGTATTTTAAATGATGAGAATTTTGGTTATCTATCAATATTAACAATGGTCGGAAACTAAGTAAAGTAACTCGAGCCAGGTGATTTTACAGATGAAAACTGATGTTAAAGGTTGTGGTAAATTAATCTTTTAAAAGTTACCTTTCTGTGCAAAATTACTACATATTGACAATTTAACGGAACCAGATAACTAAGTTTCAAGTTGGGGTCAAATTTTATTTCACATACCACCGAACCCGCTACAGATCTGTAAAGTCTTTAAATAAGCCAAAACAATGGCAGTAACAGATGTTCGGGGCGGAGCCCTCCAATAATGAACAATTTTTTAATGATTATAGTATAGGAGATCAATCACCATAATTCGCACTTCGAGTATTGACAGGAGTAACTTCTTCGCAATACCAAAAGACATAATACGTTTTCATTCTTACTAGCTGCGAATGCTAGAACTTATTCTTGCTTAAATTTAAGTCTACATTGCTTTAATTGGAGAATTTGAACCAATGTCTCTCTCGCCTATGAGAATGCTTCATCCATAGCCTCTTCTCATGGGTAAATTCAAAAATAATAAACTATAGGCCTTACTGGTAGGCAACATATCATACAAATTAATAGTATAACAAATGTATTAGAGAATACCGAACCCTTATACCAGAGGGGAACCTGATCCAACAGTTCTCAATGTATCCTTTATAAAACTGCTATTCCGGTTCGCTATTAACCAATATCAATTTGCATTTTAATGTAAAAATAACACAAAACATATATGCAAGGTTCTATCTTACCTGATATGGTCCAGGGGGCTTAAGGTCAGATGACAAATTTATTCCGCAAGACATATGTCAAACAAGAGAATAGCAATAAATGATGCGAATAAAATGTCAGACATCCATGGAATGAAGTCACTTGCAATATGTAGAATATAAAACCTTGATATGAGAAAGATTACGACAATTACAAAGTAATTATTCAGCACTTCAGAAAAGCGCGCCGGGATATCGTAGCATTACAATAATCATTCCGGTGAGGGTAAATCGTCTATCGATATATAATCCGCAAATTTGATAACAAAGGAATATGGAAAATGGGATAATTCTAAGAAAACATTAAAACAATAGACGAAGTAAACCAATACTCTACCAGGCAATATGAAACATCAACCGGTTTGGAAACTTGTTACTTTTCCAGGCTTGAAAACCCTTAGCCAATCTCCACCACCAAGATGGAAAATGGCTATTGTTATCTTCTTTGCCTTTGTTATTAGCATGACATCACGATATCTCTTGAGTCCATTTATCGGCGAATGGTCCCACTTGCAAACACTGCAATTTTTAGTGTTATACTAGTAGTTTTGCTTACCTATTTTGCACTTTCCTATTTTGAGCCGTATCTTCAGACGATGGTTATATCCCGGAAACATATAGCATTAAAAAGTATTAAGTCAACTTGCTTTATTTGACTTAATGAAACATGATCAAAGTAGATAAATATTTGTAGCATCCTCTAACAAAAACCATGCGATGCTCGTTCTACGAGTATTATTTGAAAAATATTGGAATCTATAATAATCTTACAATCTTAAAAGACCTAATTAATTCATCGAAATTATAAAATCGGGTCATATTTGTTTTACATACTGCCGAACCCATATACCATAAGGGACTTAATCCACCGAAGCCGATCTCTATTTATAGTAACATATTTATCTCTAGTGAGTACGAGGAACATTCGAAAGCGTTAAAGCTTGGTTATTCTTATTTTAATAGAATTCTAATTGATGAGTGCTAGCATATTAAATCGCACCAAACCCACATTGCATAATAATTCTTTTAAACAGGATCTACAAACAAATGGATAAAAAAATGATAAAACATATTTATTTTATCATGTTGGAAATTTCTATCTAAGTTAGAATAAGCTTTTTCTTCCTCCAAAGCCTCTGAATCTCCTGATATCCATGGCAGTTTTTGCCTCCTTCAATACATCATTTACATATTCTTTCATCGACTCGAGGGATTCCTCTATTTCCTTTCTTCTTTTTTCAGCCTCAAACAGTTCTCTCGTTTTTTTTTCAACTTCTTTAATGAGAGTGTTGTTCCACTTAGCTAAAAGTATTATCAATACTACTACGGCGGCAAAGGTTGAAGTAAATAAAGTTATCATCTTTATATTCTCGGCGGAAATTACATGTCGGATTTGTGAGTGAATTTGGTCCGTCGGTGTTACAATCTGTATGAAAAATTCAGGTCTATCTCCGATGATGACTGGAGATTGAGTAGTCAGTCTTTCTCCTCTACCATAGTCATAAATAGCGTAGCCCGGGTTGCCCATCATGAGAGCGCGCGTCAGATTGTTCAATATTGAATTGCGATTTATAAAATCCTGTACATAGTCCCCAAAATAGTTCTGCCCCATCAATTTCTTGTCCGCACCATTGGCTAGGATAGTCCCAGATCGATCAAAAGCGACCAGAAATTGTCTGTCCCCGAGTTCCACATTTCCATATTTTGCAAAAAAGGGCTCGGTGGGAATAGCGGCTCCTACCATGCCTAAATATTCGTTCGATTCTCTATTGACTATTGGATATGTTATGAATTCCCTATAGATACCCTGTCTTTCAAATCCGCCAGATAGTGTTAGACTGAGGTTGGTCTTGGTGTCTCTGACCCAATTTCTTAGCGAGAAATCTTGTCCAAGGAAGGTTTCAGTTCCTCTAGGTGCTAAGCTCATGCGTACTACACCATCCTTGTCAATCACAAAGAGCCGATTTACAATTTCGTTGTAGCCGGAGTATTTTTCTTTTAGTAACGTTTCTGGTTCTGTTCCCATTAAATCACCTTCTTGAAAGTATTTAGATGTAGCCAATCCATCCAACATAGTAATTACAAGATTAAGATCTGACTGGATATGATTGGAAATGCTCTTTGTGGACTCAAGCTGCCTCTCCTTCTCCTCCTCAATGAACCTGTCTCTAACCGATTCCTCAGTGATGCTCTGATTGTAGATAAGTAATCCTACGGATAGAGATAAAATCAAGATTACTGATATTATACCAATTTTCTTAACTTTGTCCAATCAGACCCATTATTATTACCATCTAGTTCTTATTAACCAGTTCTGGGATGGGTGCGAATTTGAATTTAGGCTTATATATTTGGCTATGTATGTCACTATAAGATTGCTAAGATCCGCGCTTATTACCGCTATAGGGGTACTAGCAGTTTCCATTTTAGCGAATCATTCATTGAGTTTTGGAAGTAATTTGCAGCAGATGGATAACTCGTCGGACAAAGAAAATGTCACACTTTCCGCAATCCTTGAAGACCAAGGCGATCCAGCAAGGTGGAATTCGCTGATTGGGCCAGCTCTGGATAGGCTTAGAGAGGGACATCCTGATATTACCATCAACATCGACTACAGAACTTTTCCTTATAATGAAACAAGAGAGAAGTTATTATCGACTCTTTCGGAACACATCCCAATTGATCTTATTACGCTTGACCAAATCTGGCTTGGAGAGTTTGCTGAGGACCGGTTAATTGCGGATCTTACAAACTACACACAAACCTGGGGTCGTCAGAAAGATTGGTATGAAGTAAATTGGGATGGCGGTGCAGTAGATAAGAATATCTATGGCATTTGGGCATGGACTGATGTAAGAGGAATTTGGTACTGGAAGGATTTACTAGAAGAGGCTTCTGTTGATCCTTACTCACTAAAGACATGGGATGGATATATCGCCGCGGCAAAGCAATTAGATTCGGTGCTTCGACCTAAAGGGATAGAAGGAATTCATCTTACAGGAGCTGGACATTCCCCTGATCTATGGTATCCATATATTTGGATGCTTGGTGGAAATATCTTGGAGGAGAGAGAAGGGCATCCCACAAAAGGTACTTACTGGTTTCCTGCTTTTAACAACAGCGAAGGAGTAGAGGCGATGAAGTTTATAAAGGATCAGGTGGATGCGGGCATAAAACCTCAAAAGAATCATTATTGGGGAGAGGAGTTTCTTGATCGAAAATTTGCTGTAATGATAGAAGCCCTACAGCATCACATACCTATAACTACTGCAGATAACCGATCTGCATTTGAAGAGAGGGTCGGATTTATACCAATGTTTCCTGTTCCACATGAAGACAATCAAACTTCTACCTTAATGGGGGGCTGGTTGTTCAGTATACCTTCAACTTCAACTCACAAGGATCTCGCATGGGAGCTAATTACAATTATGCTAGAACCAGATATTCTTGGTCCATACCTCGTAAACCATGCAAATTTGCCGACTCAGATCCCTATTGGCGAAGGCCCTTTTTCGGAAGAACCAATGAGGGTTATACCTTATTATAATGATTTGATTTCAATGATTCCCTCTGGGCATGAGAGACCCAATATCAGGGAGTATCCCCAGATAGCTGAGTTTGTGAAGGATGCACTAGATGGCGTTTTCTATAAGGGGGCGGACCCTAAACGATCTCTAGATGATGCTGCGTCTGCTTCTGCAAAAGTGCTTGGTTGGTTGTAATTCACGATATATGAAGCATATCAAATGATGTTCCCTAAACATATTTACTGGTATCATCGACTTTAGAAATGAGAAATTTATTACTTTTCCGTTTTACGGTATTATTTGTTTGTCTCAGTTTTATCTACATCACTGAATCTAAAAATAATATTTTAGAAATAAAGTATAAAGAACATAAAAGTGTCCCCTGCACCTTATTCTAATTACACTTATTCAAATAAAAAAATCTATGTAATTAATAAACGACAGAAACTGTATGTATGATAGGTAGCTAATAAAATAAGGTGTCGGATGCCGTAAAAGTAGGCAAAGATCATGAGATATTATTTACAATCCAACAAACAAATCTGTCTATATTACCAATAGAGAGGGAGGGACTATAACTGTATCAAGTCCTTTGGATATAAAATCAAAACCCGATTCAGATGACACATTAAAATCTACTTTCAAAAAGAATCTTCGTTGATATTGTAATCTGGTATTGTATAAAAACAAGTGATACTCAATTAAAAGAGTGGAATGTATTGTGATGGACATATGCCATTCTTAAAATCATGTACTGTTTTATCGAAATTCTCATATTTATGCTCCATAGAATGAATTACCGTGTAATACTTAATCTACTATGATTTCACCTACCATTGAAGGGTGATAAATGCAATAGTATTGGTATTCACCGGAATCATCAAATTTAAAGCTGAAATATTGGTTGGGTATTATTGCATCTGAATCAAAGGCCTCTCCTGCATCCTTGTCATTATCTTGTCCTGAGGTTACTGTATGGGATATAGTATCGCCATTATACCAAGTAATTGTTTGACCTTTTTCTATCGAAATAGGATTTGGGGAGTATGAATTATCACCGTTTATTCCTACTATGACTGCAGGAACAGAATTGTCATTCTGAGAATCAGTTTGTTCATTATTATACAATTGTTCTTGTGGTTGACCTTTAGTAGTAGTACCGATGGGAGCTGTATTGGTCCCATTTGTTGTACTACTAGCAGAAGGCAAGATTCTAAATAGAGAACCAGTATAACTTAATACATAAAGGTATCCATCTGGACCTGTTTGTAGGTCTGTTATGCCGCCAAAACCTTGACCAAATACTATGGGTTGATTTTCTTTGGGGTCGTTAACTTCTCTATCTACAAGTAGTGCTGTGTTTTCTTCATATCCATCATTAAAGGATAGGTCATTTCGTGCCTCATTAAGAATAAACCGATACAAAAGACCATTATTTATGTCGCCTACAAACATGTTATTCTGATACCCTGTTCCTAACTTACTAGAATTCAGGAATTCCAATGCTGTAATGCCTATTGGTGTAACCCAAGAGAATTTTGGCTCTGAATATGATCCTTTCCCAAAATATACCAAGTCATCAGGTGATGCTCCAGTTCCAAGAAGGTCATCCTTTGAAAATCCTTGAATTAATGACCATCCTCCATTAAAGCCAGGAAAGACTAAATTGATTTCATCGCCCGCCGTGGGACCATTCTCAGTATCCCATAAGTTATCGGTAACGGGATCAAAGTCCATACCAAAACTGTTGCGAATGCCCATTGCATAGTACAAATTAAGAGGAGATTCATCGCCAAATATGACATCGCCTTTTACAATATCACCATCCTGAGTAACTCTGAGTACACCGCCCAGTCCATTTGGCTCTGGACCATCTTCAATATTCTGTGCTTGGGTTCTATGTCCTCCCACTTCTCCTACTATATAGTAAACGTTATTATCTGGACCAATTCGGATTTTGCCTCCATTGTGTTCCCCTCTGCCATTATCTGGAATTGCGGTAAGATCTAGTAACAGAGTGGGATTTTCCAGTTGCCCGTCAACATATTCATATCGATATAATCTGTTACCTAATGGGTCAACATTGTCTTCAAAATCACTACCATCTGCATCGTTGCCCGATTCAGTATAAGATAGGAAAACATAGATTTTTCCATCTGGTTGTTTAGCTAAAGCAATACCTAGTAAACCTCTTTCTATGTCAGTAGCCACAGATACATCAAGTACTGGTGTATCCTGTATCTGTCCATCTAAAACATGCATTACCCTTCCAGTCTCTTTTTCAGTGACTAGTATATCATTAGGTCCTAAAAATGCCATACTCGTAGGCTTTTCTAATCCGTCGGTTACTTTTTCCACACTGAGCTGTTTATCTTTTACAGTTGGTCCATTGGGTGCTACAGGAGCTTTTGCGTATGCTCCATATGATAATTTAATTGTAAAATGATTTGAATAAAGTAATAAAAACATACAAAAAGCAAATAAAACAAATAATTTACTACTTGTTTTTTTTAGCAATGACTACTGATTATGAATTGGCGTATTAAAAAGTATTTATGAATTTCCTAGTATATCTGCCACTACGTAAGAATTAATTGAATCTTGCCTATTGAATCAAAATGACATTAGTATAATATTTGAGGTATAGTAAAATATCATTAAATAGATAATTAATATTTGATTCTCAAAACTTCAAGTATCCTTTTTCTAAACAAAATGCAAACTGAGATTAATAAGAATAATGTCCATAGACTTGCCACGGTAAATTCTGAATACTCTATCATTTTCTATCCAATATACTAGTATCGCTATATACTTTATTGTCACGTTTAGGGTCATTCATATTAAATAAAACATAATATAAGGTCCAGAACATCTAGTAATTATCATAACCAACCATTAAATTTTAATAATTTGATTGTCATTTTACAAATTTTTCTACATAAGGATTATAAGATCGAGACCACTTAAAGGGATCAACTTTTGAGTAAATATTTAGCCTTTGAAGAAGGAAAAAAGGCTGCTTGGATTTCTGTTTGGACTTTGTTGGGTATTGGTGTTGCAGAGGTTGTTATTTCTACAACTACTGGAAGCCTCACATTATTGGCTGACGGACTTGATTCGCTTGCTGACTCTTTGGTCTCATTTATTGTGTGGTTTGGCATCACCATGATCCAAAAACCTAGATCTACACTTTTTAATTATGGATACGGAAAGATTGAAAGCTTTGCCGCATTCATTGCTGCCGTAGTTGTTATAGTGCTGGGTATATTCATTGCTTACCATGCTTATGAAAGACTGATTCACCCAGTTGAAACAACTAATCCTGAAATTACAATGATTACTTTGCTTGCTGCTGGGGCAATTTCATTACATCGAGCTTTTCGAGTTAGAAGCATTGCAAAAAAATATAATCTAATTTCCTTAAACCTAGATGCAAAAAATTCTATAAAGGATGGATCCGCCTCATTCGTTGGATTTGGAAGTGTATTAGCTGGGTATTTTGGAATTCCATACATGGATACAGTGGGTGGTTTGATAATAGCAGGATATATTTTCTTTATGGCTTATGTAGCCCTAAGAGAATCAACTTTAGTCTTACTTGATGCTGTCAATAACCCTCATCTTGGCACAGAGATAACAAAACATGTTCATGAGGAATTCCAGTTATATACGTCAGATGTTCGTATTAGACCACTGGGTCATACCATTGAAGCTCATGTGAATGTTAAATTAGATCCAACTTTGACACTAGAAGATACGTTAAAGATATCCAATGAGGTAAAGACATCAATAGCTGATAAATTTAAGATAAAGGATGTGGTGATAATTCCCGTCACATCCTGACAAATGTATTAGGTTCGCTGAATAAAGTTATTGTGTAATTTCTAAATTAGCGCTGCATCTTCATCGTAACAAGAATTGTGATAAAGATTTGAAGAGTTCGACAAAAGGACTTGCCATACTATCCAATTATGCTGGCGGTGATGGATGTGGAATAAACATATCAAATGAACTAACTGCAAAAGGATTCATATTTTGGGATAACTGCAAAATTACTCTTTGTTCGCCATCATCAGGAAATATATAATCAACAGAAAAATGTCCATTAGCTACTGACAAAATTTTGTTTTCAAATTTATATAATCTTCCTTCGTGATCAGTTATCTGAGTTGGAATAAAAGATCAAGAAATTATTTTCTTTTAGCCAGATAGATTCAATGAGGTAAAACTTCTAAAGTCAGTAATGAAATCGCGACTACTATGCGTGATGAACTTGTTGACATGTTAGCTCAATGACCATGAAAAAATTATTTCGAAGATTACATTCCATTGTATTTTCTCGGTAGTAACACTTTCTAGAGCTTAAATAGTTAGTGCAGATAAAATCTGTAAATTTACAGTTAACTTTACAGAGGCTGTTTTAGACATTGATATTTCAGATTGTAATTTCAGGTAATGCAAGCTGGGCTAAGCGAACACTGTGCCTCAACTTCTGCTTGAGAGCTACCGAATTGTCCCGTAAGATTACCGCTGGTAATATTCTGAGCATCTACCGTTGGGGTAACAGAGATGGCTGGGATTGTTAATACAAGAATAGTCAAAGTGATTATGCAGAGGCCTGTGACCTTTTTAATATTCATACTTACAACCAATGAAAGGATCGATTTAAGGATATTGGCTATTTGTGAATGTATTCATTTTAAAACACCTCTGAATGTTCTTCCTGGTGTGGGCCTAGTGAGAAGGCTACTGTATCAGAGTAAACAATGGTCGAGTTTGTAAAAAACAGTAAGAGTGATATGGCAAAAGATATTCTGCATCTGAGTAACTCGAATGATTTTACAAAGTATTGTATTGGGGAGATTCTAGCCAGTTTCCGAATTGGCTTGAATAGTGCATTTTACAAGATCTCATTGTAGCGGAATTGATAAAAACGGTACAAATTGAGTATCGTAGAGCATATGAAACTCATGAAGCCAAAATGAGGACTACTAATTAGTAGTACTTCAGCTCAATGGCGATAGAGTCCCTGAACAATAGTCAGGCAGTCTGTTACTCGTTGGTCAGCATCATCGTTTCAGGAATGATATAGATTGTAATATTATGAGATCTAGCGTTTCACCCGTAATACAACCCGATTTGATCCAAACAAGATAGCTACCCTTACTATGGATTTAGATAGGCGTCATAATAAGAGAGAACTCGAATATTCAAATTTTGAATCCTTTGATTTATGGATTCATCTTAGTCTAAGAAAGACAATAGACAGATTCAATTCTCAATTAAATGATCAGAATTAGAATAGTTATCCGAATAGATCCAACAAATCAGGCACCAATTTTGTAACTATTACTCTATGGAATTTGGATATATATAGCAGAAAAACCTTATTAGACCTACGTGAATATCCTCATGATTTCCACAGAAGTAGATACCTATTTATAGTAACGCAATTATCTATAGTAATGTTTAAAATAGAAATCAAAAATTTTCTTAATAATCTGACCAGTAATAAATTCCTTTATTTATGAAAATGGCAGGGTTTATCAATAATATCGACATAGAATTGGCGAAATGAAAACATGTGAGATTTGTGGTGGTACAGTATCGTCTGGAACTACTGGCAATGTATGTTCCGCTTGTACTAGTATTAGAGAATTCACAAGAGCTTCAAAAGACTCTCTTCCTGATCATATATGTGGTTGTATTAATACAGATAGAACGAATTGTCCTTTGTGTAAGAAACCATGTCATCATGATACATCTCTAAACCCTAAGATATTAATTTCACCAATGTAATATGAAGGAAAAGTAATTGATATACAATTTATTTTTTTTGCAAAAGAATTTGAGGGATTTCAATTATCAGAAACGAGGATATTATGAATGTTAAATGTGTTCAAAAAAATTACAAATTATCATTTCAAACTCTAATAGGATGCTATGGTTTACCCTAAATTCTATACCTCATAGTATCCACATATTATATGAGAGCGATAATAATTAAATAAATATAAAAACTTAAAGTGAAGAGTTTAATAATCTAGTATTTCGGTGCTGATTCTTGACCATACCATCTCTAGGATTTCGTGCTCACTCAACTCTCGATGAAAATGGTTATAATCCAAAAGTAATGAACATAATAATTGTAGCAATAGCCATTATAACAAAGGTGGTCCAACCAATAATATTTGTAAGGCGTCCATTTGTGTTTTCCTTAAGAATCTCTTTATCATTAGATAGCTTCATAACTACAAAAATAATAGGTACTGATACAACTCCATTAATAACTGAAGCGTATACTAGTGCTGTGATTGGGTTTATGCCAAGAAAATTCATACCTAAACCAATTATTCCACATGTGATAATAATTAAATAAAATGCCTTTGCCTGTCCGAACTTTTTACTTAACCCTTGTTTCCAACCAAAAGTATCAGATAATCCATATGCGGTAGAAGTGGCCAGTACAGGTATAGATAAAAGACCAGTACCAATAATACCTATCGCAAAAATTGATTTGGCAATTTCTCCCGAGTTAGGGAAAGACTGTACTAAGGGCTCGAGTGATTTTGCGGCTTGTTCGGCACTTTGTATATCTGTAATACCATTGTTATGGAGACTTCCTGCTGTAGTAATAATTATTGCCCATGTGATGAAGTGTGCAAAACCAATTCCAACCATGGTATCAGTTCCCATTGATTTTATTTCTTTTTTTGAAACCTCAGGTTTTCCTGTACCTATTTCCTTTATCTTGTGGTTTGCAACTTCTTCTTCTGCTTCTTCAGAAGCTTGCCAAAAAAACAAATAAGGAGAAATAGTGGTTCCAAGAATGGCTACAAGCATGGTTGCAAAGTCGGCGGTGAATTCAATATGGGGGACTATAGTAGCGATTAAAATTTGATACCAATTACCCCCTACAATCAATGCAGTTACTATGTATGTTAAAAGTGAAAGAGTCAAATATTTTAATATTTTAATATATCTTTTATAAGGTATCATAATAATTGCAATCATAATAAATGCAGTAAAAAATATGCTAAAAATATTCAAAGATATTTGGGGGAACATAAGGCTAGCCGATGCAGCCATTGCACCAATGTCAGCTCCAACATTTATTGTATTTGCAACTAAAAGGAGAAAAATGAGGGGCAAGACAACTTTTTTAGAATACTTTTTTTTGATGATTGTTCCAAGGCCACTCCCAGTTAATAAGCCGATTCTGGCACATATTTCTTGAATTACTATTATCAAGGGAATTAGATAAATCACCGTCCATAGCATTCCCAGTCCAAACTTTGCTCCAGCCTGAGCAAACGTTGCAATACTTGATGGGTCGTCATCGGCTGTCCCTATAATTAAGCCAGGTCCCAAAGACTTGAGAAAGGACTTTATTGACATTTTCTCTGAAATGCTATATTTACGAATAATATATAAGAATAGAAAAAAGGTGAACTGACTTGTTTATATAGTCATAGAAAAACTCAAACTAAGGTATGTTAATATGTCCAATTTTTGTTTATCCACCGAAAATTCCAGTTGTAATTATGGCGAACAATAGTATCTAATCACCTACTTTCCTTGCTTATGAATAGAGAATTCGAATGAATATTATGTTTTATGTGGTTGAATTTCCTAATCTTCTTCTGTCCTCTAATGGACCAAAAGATGTCTTACTAACGACCAACCATATTTTTCCTAGTACTATTTTTAGCTTTAGCTTTAGCTTTAGCTTGTAGGTATCATTATTGCATTACGTGTATCCATAGGATGGTAGTCAAAAATGTACCTATCAGGAACATAAAAAAATCTTTATCATATTGTCATTCTCTTCACAACTATACAAAAAAGTAACGGTGCTTTTTCTCGGCAAAAATACTTGCCTACATATCATAAATGAACTAAAGCGTCTACCGGCTGAATTGATAAAACCCCAATCTTCCTGTCATTCTTATCATTTAGATGTTTGATTTTTTCTACTAAATCCTCTAACACACTAGCCTCTGCTATTGTAACTACAGTTTTTCTATCTGATGGAATTATTCTATTCTGACCCCCTGATTTTCCGGCCCTTAGTGTTTGCTTAGATTTTCCTAGGCCTTGGGAATTGTATAAGGTTGCTTCAAGTTTCAATTCGTCTAATACAAGTATTACGTCGTTTACTTGTCCCGGGCTTACATAGATTTCTATTTTCTTTAGTCCAGACAACACTTTCTTTTCATTTCCCTCTGATTTTGAAATTTCAAAAGGAAGTGTATTTTCATTCATTAAAGTGATTTAAGCTATTACTATTTAAACTTAGTAATACTATTTATCTAGCAGGAATGGACTACAATGGCTTTATTAACCACCGATAAATCATCGCTTGAAAATCTCATTTAATTAATGATCAATAGAAATAAGACGTCTCCAAGATACATTTATCAAAATGGTATTCTAACCTCAAAATTTTGTGTTCTAATAATAACAGGTGGATTAATAAAGTTTAACTATTTTACAGTATTAATGAAATAAATATGATTTATCTACTGATTTGAATAGATTTTTTAAACCATTTCGATATCTTCAAATACAAAAAATATATTATTGGATAAATGAGCTTGTATTGAAGAACTGAAAAAAATATTTGGAATTTGAAAGTCTGATGAAAAACTGTCTTCCCAAGGTGGATACTCAGCTAATTGTGGACATTCTTCACCGTTTGGCTGAGATAAAAACCCGATGTATACACTAGAAATCTTCCTGGATAAAAAACCAGTGCTTGAGGAGTTAAGAAATAAGATAGCTACTGATTTGGAAGTTGAGCCCACATTTTATGACGGAGGAACACATGTAGTAATTGCACATAGAATAGATCTAAAAATGCTTGAATACTTTTCTTCAGATGAGAATGTTTACCGAATTCGAGGAACATATACAGGACATGGACAAGGTGCTTCCATCGGTCCAGTATTTGAAAGAGATGATCCAGAGGAAACATGGGATGATTATGACAAAGCGCATTCCTAAACCGATATAACTTAATTTGAAAGAATTCCGGGGAAAAACGCGCTGACTGCAGGTGAAATCTTTCAATTAGATATATTTTAGTTTATATGCCCTAATCATCTGCGACAAATCTAAAGAAATATTCCTCATATTAATCCTAGGAAGTAAGCTAAAGGTGCAGTACCAAGAAATTTTAACAATCACAATTAGTTTACTGATGAATATAGATATTATTTTAGATAGCTGTCAAAATAAGAGTCCAAATTGTAATAAACTGCATTTAGTAAAATGAATTAACATCAACGTTTTTTTGGACTTAATGAACTCCCGCTAAAAGACGACACCAAAGTATCAATAGTCCTCAAAACCGAATATTTTCAACTATTAGTGATTCTAAGAATGAAATAATTCAGTCCTAGGCAATCATAATAATTATGGATAGCGAATATGTTTTAGCGATTGAATCAAAATATATTTCCAATGACCCAAATGATAATTTTAATGACGAAAATAGTGACACATGAATTGCAATTTATTCTGATACCAAATATGCCGTAATATCTTGTGATTCTATTTTTGAAACACTATGGACTAAAAGTGAGATAAAGAAAGGAAAATATTAGAATAGGGATAAGAATATAGAGAAGGCGAAATTCCATTCGGATCAAAAACAGGAACTGGTCCTATTCTGCTTGTTCTTTTCCGTATGTTAAGGACTGGATTAATGAATATCCCTTAAAAACGAACAGGCCGGAAGTGTAATTTACAATCAAATAGTAAGTGCATCCATATACGCTGATACCTAAATAATATCATGAAACATCTAAGAGAAAGAATTCAAGGACTTGATTTAATTATCGATAATGGTGTTAAATATATTTACAAAAATAACTCTTTTATTGCAAATTGTTTGTATTTATTTGAAAGTTTTTCAAATTTAGCATAATAAATATAGTTTTTACAAAAGTTTATTAATATATTTTAGCCTAGTCATATATGGCAAATGTTGTAACCCCTTTAATTATATCTTGCTTTGTAATTCTTGTGTATATAGCATCGATATTAACTTACAGCATTGTATTTATTGGTTCAAAAAACCCATTCGATCAATCTTTGCAATTAGATTCTGAACGGTATAACCAGATGGCTACAGGAATTAATTATATCTATCAAACTGATGTTGGTAAATCTACCCAAACTGTTTTGCTTAATGGAATGAATTTTAGTCAAAATCAATTCTTATTATTCTATGATACTACACCATTTGCAAGCAAAGGCCATGTAGCAGTGACTTTTCCATGTAATGAAGAAGATCCATCTAAACCATCATTTCAGATACTGTCAGGTAGGGCTCCTGACCTGTTTACAGTACCATTAGGATATATCCAGAATATTTCATCAGTACCATCAATGTGTGTATTTCACGGTCAATTTGGATTCGGAGATCCGATTACAGATTTAGCACTAAAATATACTGGAGAAGGAAGCATAGCCCTCAAGGGTCCATACTCTGTTGTGGTATCCGGATTAGAATCCTTTATTCCAAAAGAAAAATCATTCGAAGAATTACAACATGCTCAATTAGCAACTCACCAATAATGCTACTTTTTCCATTCATTTATCAAAAAAATCAGAATTCATTATCTAAGACTATTCTTATTTTTTTATCTTCAAATTCCAACTAATCGTCAGAATACTTGTTTTCAAATATTGATTTGCGATACCTAAGTCATTTATATCAATGCATACGCGAAAACTATTGTTAAATCCTCTACGGGACCTAAAAAACTTGGATAACTATGACTTTTCTTAACCTTACATCTATCTTCTATGAATGTTGTTTGTATCCAATAATTATGAACCGTATACAAATCTCAATTAAGAAATCTTTTCCTGATGGATATTCGACTTTCATTGCTAAACACCAGGTTTTGTTATTCAATCCGATTTATGGATGGAAAACTGCTCTAACACAAGATTTTTTACATGATTATTGCTTAGCTATAAATACATGTCTATATTTAGGCCCGACTGATGTTTTGATGGTCCTCATTTAGATCCAAAAACCCTCTACTTGTTATCCTGTATGCTGTATATTATTAATAGAATTAGTTCTATCACCATAGGGAACTTAATCCCGCCGAATTAGATACCTATCAGTAGTAACTGTATGACGTCTTGCATTGACGTTTGCACAGATGCCTGTAGTAGTATTGTACAGACAAAATCAATCAAAATCGTAAATTTTCAGACAGTCCTATTTTGCCAAGATCCATCATCGCCAGTAGGTATTTTGTTTTTACTTACAAGCTAGGAGAATTGATATATACGTAAAATATTTTGTTAAATAGTTATCTTAAGTATCACTGTATTATCTGTCATCTCTGCTTCTGCATTTTTTAGGTCAAACTGTCTAAATACAAGTTGCATCTGTGTTTTAAAGTAGAGGGAAAAATTTTTTCCCAAATCAAATTGTATTACATATATGTCCATGCCATTGGATATATCATATCTAAAGTTATAACCCGAAGAGTCAAGCCATGAGCGAAGTCCATTCATAAATGACGAGAAAGTATTAGAAGTTCTAAGCATATTGGAAATATCTTTTAGGTGATGGTTGCAAAATTCTTCTGTTATTTGTATTATCTGTTCATCGGTAAGGCGATTCATAGATTCGGCTAGTAGGACTTTAGAGAAATAACCTAAACCAGCTTTTTTAGCAGGTTTATGCCATTGTATATATGATTTTATTATTTGGTTTACCAAAGTATTAACACTTTCCATTTTTTGATCTGCTTCCGATCTTAGTTCATCTAAAATCGGTTTTTCAATTCTAAAAGTTATACTCTCACTTTTTATGCTCCCTTTGACTTCGTTTTGAACTTTAGGCATTCTTCATTATAATGATAACGACACTTGCACTTAAATAATTGCATCAAACTTATTTAAATTATTTTGAGAAATTTATTGTAAAAAATTCCCAAAAAATTAAATATATGCTCAATATTTTAATATATTATGCCTACTATGAATTGCAAAAACACTCAAAATCCTAAACCCGTTATAAGGTGATATCTGGTGCAAGAATTATCAAGAATTAATCTGCTTGAACATCAATCGAAGGATGAATTTGAAAACAAAATCGGAAAAATGATTGGGCTAGAAAATGCTGCAATTAAAACACTGAAAACGATTGCATCCCTCAATAGAAAGGACCTAAAAACAAATACGAAGAAAACCGTTGATCTGAAAGCTCGTTCAAAATTTAATAGAATAAAGACCAAAAAACTTTCTAAAGTATTAGACAATATTGGGAATAGCGAAATTAACCAAAGCAAGGTGGAAAATAGCAATGGAGACTGAAAAAGGCCCTTGCAACTTTACATTACTATCTATTGATACAAATATCAATGAGCAGGATTGCGATGCTTATAGATCATCAAAATTCCTTTGTCTTTCTCAAGAAGGAAACTCTATAGAACATACTTGTTGTTATTTTTATTGATTTATCTTGCAATTACCGATCTAACAGAAATGTTGCTGTTAACTGCTCAAAATATTATGTTGTTAAAACACACAATTTGAGACCGACAAAAAACATTTAATTTCAAATATCTCAGAATTATAGATGTTTTGTCCTCAAATCATTCCTCCAGGTAAATCCAAATGGACCATTCGGACTGTTCTTTACTGATAAAATAGATTTCAAATTGAACTGAGTCAAATAGTGTAAGTTTTTCTCCTTTATCGACAAAATATTGAAATCATACAGGAGGTCATAATGTAATACCAAAAAAATTACAGGATTATTCAGGTCATCTATCCTCTTTATCCACCGATAGTTCCGTTAGTCGCCAATTTCAAAATTGGTCCAAAGGTTTGACCGCTATCTGTGCTTATCCCAGCTATGGCTCAGCCTACCACCAGGTATAGTCATCATTGTTATCGGTATGTCATTTTTGTTGTGTTGGTCTGATTTCTCCATTCCCACCATGACGATTACTACATTATCTCCAACAGTAGCCAACTATCTATAGAATCTGAATCCGTGCAGGTTTAATCTCCGAATGTCACCCCACCATCTGCTGAAGAAACATGACTTCGTCATTACCCGTTCTGTTAGTCCACTAAGCAATGTACGCGTTCCACCCGAATCTGATGAAGGGGAGCATTTCTCATTGGATCGGTAACCCAAACTTTTTACAACTCCTGGTTTTCGAAAGTCAAAGTTATACTCGTTATCAATATCGCTGTCAAGACTGAGAGAATGACGCCTGTAATAATAAGAGTTCTCATATTGAATATCAATATATTGTAGTATAAAAAATAAACTACTTATCACCCAATCTCAATGGATACTAAATGGATCCACTTCATCATGACTATCCCTATAGCAAACGTAGTTGCATAGATTTGTTTTTCTTTGATGAATTGAAAGCAAAGGAAAAAATAGCAAGCAGAAGCGAATATGGAGAAATGGTTGTTTTCCAATCAATATTTTTATACAAAGTTCATAAAAGTAATATGTAAATATCCTAAAATATCATTCATTTTAGAATTTTATTTACCATAACAATATAAGATTCAATCGTGTTGATGCTTCCTTTAGGTAGATTATTTTATTTTGTATGTTATTTAGCAAAAAGAATATGTATTGTTTCCTTTGGTTATCTATCTTTGGCAGTTAGAATTTTTAGGACACCACATTGCTTCACTGATATCCTGTTCTGCTGAGTTTCATTTTGAGGGACAGTCATAACGAATTTTCCCGAAACTATATTGAGTTCCAGCGCTATTTCTAGTTTTTATTGATTACCATTTAGAAATAATTGGAAAAAGTCCATACCGCCTAGTTATCATCTCCACCACTGTCATCTCCACCACTGTCATCTCACCACTGTCATCCCACCACTGTCATCTCCACCACTGTCATCTCCACCACTGTCATCTCCACCACTGTCATCTCCACCACTGTCATCTCCACCACTGTCATCTGCTATCTCTCCCCCTGTCAAACTCGCAAAATAGTCAATTGAGTTTACATCCTTCCATTTGATGGTAAATTCATAACTCTCAGGATTATTATTAATTATTTCATCTTCTGGTTGTATAGTGAACACCGATCTATCCACGGAGTTGATAGTGGTATGATCAAGGCGACCTTTTTCGGAACCTATAATTCCACTATCATTATAAAAAACTGCAGATATTTCGACTGATTTTGCAGTGTCTGTTCCATTATTTAAAATCTCACCAACAATTTCATTAGCAAATCCTATGCTATTGTAATTATGACTTAATAATACCATGTCATACCTTTTCTTGTTTTCCTGACTGAAAGCATCAGAATGAAGATTGATTCCTAAAACCAATATTGTTATCATCACAAATGATAACCCGAAAATTTCGTTAATTGACAATGCTTTCATTATGGGTCATTAATAAGAAGCTTACAAATAAAACTTTTACCCGTATATTTTCCTGTTATATAATACTGCTCGCTCACATATGGTAAAAATCAAAATTTCTCTGATCAATTCTTAGGATAGATTGGTTCATATGATTTACCATTAAGAAGCGAAGAGAAAGAAAAGTAACTAGATCTACAAACCATTTATTTCTTTAATTCGGTTGGATTGTTTTTATACAAATAGAGTGATAAGGAGGGATCAAATCTGTTTCACATATTACAGACCTCGCATGTATACTTGATTTTCCACAATTATGATAAGTGTTACTAACAATTGCGCGTTATCTCTCAAATATAGACTACTAAATAGATAACCAGATAAAACAGACTGAATACAAATTTAATATCAAATAATTTGTCCGTTGAACTATTATTACAAAGTAAAGAATATGTTTAAATCATTTTTTTGAATTATCACTCAAATATCTCTTAGCTTATTCTTGAACCAATAATAAATATCTGTCATTTGTTTGTATTGTCGATTAATCGGCTTTCCTAACCTTGAACCACAAATTGGGGTAATCATAATCATGTTGACATATTTCCTGTTACAGATTTTGAAAAGTAAGTATTTTATCCTGTCAGATCATAAAAGTTTTGGTGCCATGTCAATCCCTAGTCCATAAAAAATATGCCCACCAATAATTAGATCTTAAATACTTGCATATTATCCATAAAGCATGATTAATTGCTTGAGAACAAAGTTATTCATTTTTAATACGATGATAGTTGTATTTTCATTGTTATTAGTATCATTAACAAACGTCGTTATAGCACAACAACAAGACTTGCTTTCTTCTCCTAAGTCATTTAATAATTCTATACAATCTGCAAACATGACAACATTACCGGATGCACAGGTAAACTCATCAAATTCACCAGCCAGTCAATTTATTCTTCCATCTTTATTTGCTAAAAATGAAAAATCCATAGTATCGGTAATAGCCACATTTCCTACAGTCAACGGTAGTGAAGTGAATTCAAGTGGGCTACAAAATGGCAGCAGCATTTCCAATAATCAATCAAACGCATTTGGAACTGGATTTGTTTACGATACTAATGGTCATATTATAACTACTGATAGTGTTATTGCTGGTTCCCATGAACAGGAAGTAGAATTTATGGACGGTACAATCTATGAAGCAGAGGTAATAGGTTCCGATCCCTATTCAGATATAGCAGTACTACTTGTAAAAGGAGTACCAGAAAATAAACTAAAACCAGTAGAATTCATAAATAATTCTTCTGATGTGCTAGTAGGTGAACAAGTAGCAACTATTGGGACTTCTGGTGTATTAAGTGGTTTATTGTCTGATGGAATAATTAGCGGAGTGCACAAAACAATTTATTTACAAGTTATTGATGAAGACGCTCCGCCATATGCTGTAGTTGATGCCATAGTTTCAACTGTAGTAACAAATCCTGGGAGTGTAGGCGCACCACTTTTTAATATGAAAGGTCAGGTAGTAGGGATAAACACTGTAGTTTCCTCTCTATCTGAAGAATATGCTGGATTTAGCGCTGCTGCCTCATCAAATACCATAAAGAAAGAAGTTCCTCAAATCATTTCAACTGGCACTTATAAGCATCCATGGCTTGGTATTGGTGGCATTGATTTGACACCTGATATAATATCTGCAATTGGATTGAATAATACTGAGACTAAAGGTGTTATAGTAGCGTTAGTAGATCAAGGAAGTCCAGCCGAATTAGCAGGGTTATCAAACGGTACATCAGAAAATAGTATATATCTGGGTAACAATGAATCTGCAAATTATGATGCAGATATTATCGTAGGAATAGATGCTAAGCCTGTCAATAAAATACAAGATATTGCAGATTATTTCCATGCTAAATCAGTAGGCGACATTGTAATTTTAAAGATACTTAGGGACGGTGATATACAGAATACAAACGTAACTCTCACCGGTAGACCATAAAGTCATTCTTGACATATGGCAATTAAATGCGCCGTCTTGCAATTCTTTAATTATCTCAGGGAACAAAATAACATATAGGTTACCACACCTTTCTTGAGTATTAAATTTAATTCTCAATGTCTTTAAATAAAATAAGAAGCAAACGATAGAAATTACAAACTAATTAACTGACTACATCCTGTACCTTGGTACAGATATAGCAGAACTCTAAAAATTCTGATCTTAAAAAACTAAGTGTTATCTCATGCCAGTATGATAAAGTGGTCATTTGAAGTAATTTTTGCATGTCGGGTTTATGATTAAAGCTAAAAAGGATAGGAAATTTTATAATATAGGTTTAGATGAATAATGTATGTCAATTAATAGACTTGCTTATTTATTATATATGATGCCGTTATTTGTGACAACTGTTCTTCTAATCATTCCAATTCAGGCTCAAGCACAAAATACATCATCTGAAGCTTCATGCTTTCCTGTCGAACCCGGTGCGGTGACAGAGATGTGTACAGAGGGCCCAGAAGGTGGTTATCAAGAGGAGAACTCAACATCGATTAAAAAGGGGACTGCTTCTAGCACGTCTGAAGCTTCATGCTTTCCTGTTGAACCCGGTGCGGTGACAGAGATGTGTACAGAGGGCCCAGAAGGTGGTTATCAGGAGGAGAACTCAACATCGATTAAAGACTAGCTTAATATGTTTCGATTTAATATTTTACAATAGATAATCGACAGATAAATCCTAAAAGCATTAATTATTATAGATTGCTTGAATTTTTTTTAGAAATTTGAAATTATATGATATAATGCTTCATCCTTTTTCATCACTTTTTGAAAGCCTAAACCAGATATTCCAGTTACAAACTCTATTGATTTTAGGGTGTCATTAGACTGAGATATAAATAGAGGATTAATATCCTCAATTCATAAAAATTACACAATCATAAATCTAAGTCCTGACTTTCAAGCAAAATAAATAGAGACTATTCTCCTACACAAGAAGCCGTTATCCACTCGATGGAATATTTATACAAATAGTTTGTATTTAATAAATTTTCAATCGTGGAAGGGAACCAATTTGAAGATTTGAAGTTTGTCTTTGATGAATATATGTGAATAGCCCAAGACTTGGAGCAGTCTTAATCATGGTTCATTTTTACCATCATTCATATTCATAGAGGCGATAATTGTTATCCAATTTTATATCAATAGTTCTTTTGATGTCTCGGTTATCAAAATATCATTTTACCTTATTATAATCAAATCATTTGAACCAAATGGATATGTAGGATATTATCGATTATTAAATGGATACATTCTTTCTTACTAATTTCATAAAAAAAGAAAATATTTAATCTTTTGAACGGCTTATTATTAAAATTTCTAAGAACCCTTCTAGCATTAGGTCAAATATTAGATCATATCATACTTTTTGTTACCTATTGAGTGGTCCAAGGCTTATCACATCTCCTATGATTCAGATTCAGATTCCGAAAAATTTTGAATTGGTTTATTCAAGTTTTGAGGTGCCTCTACTAAATCTGCGGGTTGATCATCATTTGATTTTGGGGGTACTTCTTTGCAATTGTATTTTTGTTCTTTCTGAAGGTCTACATCACATTCTAGGCATTTTAAAGTGTCATTTGCACTATCACAACATGTCTCTTTATTTTTATCATTGTCATAGGTGCAATCAAAACGACCTTTTTCACCCGGAAATGCAGCAAATATCTTAGATTGGACTGAAGCGCTTGACAAGAGTATACCAGCAATACCTATTACGCCCAAAGTCACAAATATTTTTGGATTTAAATAGATAAATTTGCTCATAAAATGATTTCTAGTCCAAAAATATAAACATTTGTCAATTACTACGTCGAATGAATGAGAGTGGAAATTCAAGACATTTCTCGTTCATGTTCATGTGATCAATCTTTACTTTGAACTAGCCTTATAGCAATGGCTATTTATATTTTTTGCATCATTGGAGAAATATTGAAGAAGATAACCAATTTGTTGTTACTTTTGATAGTGACATTATTTATTTTACCCGCATCAGCAACCCTGTATGCTAGAGGATCTCCAGAAAACAGTGAAAGGGGTGGTTCCTCATATACCGGTGGTTCATTTTCTTCTCTTAAAGTATTATGGTCTAATGATCAATAATCGATCAAAAAACCGTGATTGTACTGTTGCTTAGATTTCAATCTAAAATAATCATATTTTATCTCATTTAAACGAATAATATCAAAATTACAACTGCTCTGCATTAATAACTAAGGACCAAGAATTACAAGAAATAAGGCATCAGAAAGGTGTCAGGATAAATATGAAAAGAAGTTTCTTGTTTTTATAAGTAGAAAAGATGTAGGTATTGTTTTTAGATCAAATCCAGCAGCCTTATCACAATAAAGTCATTATCATGGAGATACTTCATTTCCGCCTTGAATAGTTTAATGCTTGTAGTGTAAAAGCCACTCTCCTTATCAATATCATGGTATATTAGTACAGGTATAGATCTTATCTCATTACCTTTATTGTAATTGTTCTGGCTTTCAACAACCTGGATAAACTTTTGTAGCATCTGGTTATCGTCATATCCTTTTGCTTCTCTATCAGCATCATGGCTCCAACCAACAATTGAATATTTGCCATCCTGATTGATGTCGTTACCCAAGGAAGAACAACTTATCTTATTCATCATTGTGTCTGAACTACCTAATTGACATTGAAGGAATTCTAAGGGATCGTTACCTGTTCTTGCCATATCATAGTGTTTGGAAACCTCCTTCAGTATGAAAGGATCATCCGATCCTCCATTTTTTGGATATGTGAATACTCTGACCTCCTTGACGCCATTATCCAATAGACATTTTTTTGATTCGCTTATTTCGTATTCTGAGACGTTATTGGGTATATCTTCCAATTTAATATGATTCATAGAATGAGAGCCTATATCATATCCTTCTTTTTCTAACTGCACTATGTCATTCCAGTTTAATTCATCACTTTTTGAAACATTATTACATATAATAGCAAAAGTTGCAGTATAGTTGTATCCGTCAAGAATTGGTTTTGCATTAGTTATTTGCCCCTTCTTTCCGTCATCAAATGTTATAATGGCGAACTTTTTTTCATCTCTTTCAGGTGCGATCTCGGATGTATTGATTGCTGCTTGATTGTTCTTATTGTTAAGAGTGCCATTTGCGTCTGGAACTATACTTTTATCCGGGGTATTATCAAATAAGGAATTCATACCAATTGGAATTAAGAATAGAAGTATTACCGTTATCAACATATTTCTAAAAACTATCAATCCACTTTAGAATCATTAATTTACCTTATAAGTTCACCTTTTAGTAGTGAGAAACAAGGAACCATGGTATCAAAT
>JARFXS010000139.1 GCA_029194465.1 Candidatus Nitrosocosmicus sp. | reverse complement strand
CCTTTTCTGTCATTTTGTCAAAATCTTTCATATGTAACATCTGTTTAATTGCCTAAAAAAAGAATAATAGCTAACTCATTCTCACATTTTGTCAATTCTACTTGCTCCGATTATGAGAATCCAAGCTGATTATCTCTTCATTATTTTGGTCAAAGCTTTCTTTTCCACCGATTGAATCAGGAGTCAAATTGTTAAAGATTTTATCAATTTCATCTAAGATAAGTAGTTCTTGATTTACATTGACAGTGGGTGCAACAATTAATGAGAGGATACAAGCAAACATTACATATTGCATGTACATCGTTTGGTAGAATAGATTAAATAGCTAGAAAGCAAAAGTTTGAGACGAATATACTTGAAATTTTGAATTAGACCCAAATCTATTCAAAAGATCTCGATCATATATAGGAACAATTTATTATAAGAGAGATTAGTGTCTCTTCTATACTGTTATCTTCAAAATCTAATAAGAATTAAGACATATCAATAGCTCATTGAATAGTTAAGAGCTAGCTAAATAGAGACACCTTCAAAACTGAAAATTGCTTTCATATTGATATTAAGAGTTTATTCTAGAAGTCTTGATTATTTAAACTATTATTCTCATGTCCATTATATGGATTGTACCTTTGTTATAGAAACTAAGTTTCTAGAATTTGAGAAGGCTATGGAAGTTTGTCTTCCCAAGGTCGACAAAAGACTCATCATTGAATTATGTGGATACCTAAAAGAAGATGACTACCCCAGATATAATCTTCAAATAAAGTTAAGAGAAGGATATAATATCAAATAAATAATGTCGATACTTGGTAACAGTCTGCACGCGTGGCGATTAAATCCCCTGCGATAGTAGGGTTTTACGCAAATCAAAGAATAACACAATTTTTAGATTTGATTAAGAAATCATATAAGAGGGTATGAATGTATTATGTGTAACTTCCAGTTCAATAATTTGAAACAGCCAAGTCATCTGTGAGCTATTTTCCAAATACTGTCGAAATAGTCTACAAAAATACTTACTATTTCACTAGAAGTTATCAGAATTCCGGTTATTGTTTTCCAGTCTATTATTAGAAGCTTGTCAGTAAAGATATCGATAGTTCCGGGCAATGGATAATTAACATGACGCAACTTTACATCCTTTGGAATTTCTTTAAAATGCTGAGAGTTTATAAAGTCAGAGTTGACTATTCCCCTCTCAATCAGCCCTTTTGATTTTTGATATTTGTAGAATCTAGAATAAAAAGGAGAAGCATTTTCATGAGCATCAGGATATGGATAAAAATATCGTAGTATGTCTCCTTTCTTTGTCTCACTTAATAAGGTCGTATATGCCGAACGTAAAGACCTCTCTCCTACAAATATTTCAGACGTGCTTCTCTTTGTTGCATATACATTCTTGGACAAATCGTAAATGATCTGGTTAATGCTTTCTTTCTGTCTTCTTACTTCGTTTTCTTTTTTCTGGATATATTCGTGCAACCGGGACGGCTCCAACGACTGAAATTGTTTGATATTATCTTGTATGTTGTAACTTGCCAATCCCTTTAGAATCAATCGGTCTAACACATTGTAAACCTTGGATTGAGATACACCAGATATTTCCACAATTTTTCCTATCCTTGATGGTCCAAGTTGTATCATTGCTAAGTAAACTTTTGCCTCACCTTGAGTCAACCCCAAATCTGTTAGCTCCTCAACATAGTTCTTGTTCACAGTCATTTCATCGTGGAAATCGCTCATTATAACCCCCCTAGGGGGCAATTGATATTTATGTATTACACAGAACAACCTATTGATATGAGTTCTACAATTCAATTAGAGCCAAAAAAAACTATGGTGAAGATTATGGTATCTCAGAAAAGTAAAGACACAGTCTTTGATTTTTTTGAAGATACAAAGAATTTGGAGATAGGGGGTGCTATCAGTAACATTGTCAAAGACATTGATGACTGGCATACCTTTAATCATATAGTTGCAGGTAGTGCTCGATTAAAGATAGTAGCTAATGACAGAGAACTAGGAATATTAGATCATTTATTTGAAGGAGGAGGTTTATCATGGACAGTATATGTTCGGATAATCAATAATGGTTATGGTAGCACGACGACTTGGACGTTTCTTAAACCTGATGGACTTACTGACAGTCAATTTGAAGTACAATTAAAGGGATTTGATGTAGAGGTCGAGAACTGGAATAAGCATCTGTCATCTAGCAATTCCTGAAATGCTAGTCCTCTAGATTTAAGGGTCTGATTTTAATAACTAGTAACCTATATCTTCCCTGGATATTTTTGAATACAAATTGGAATAAGTAAAACATTTTCGTTGAAAAATATATAGCAGTCCCAAAATTACTTGTCCTGTATTCATATATCATCTTTAGTAATCTCTTAATGTATTTACCGTCAGAGATACTGAATGCCAATTAAAATGAGCAAGAAGGGCGGAGGAACAAAAAAGAGATCATTCGATGAAGGTGTATAGGATCTAAAGAAACAAAGCAAGTCAGAAGAGTCTGCACGTAAGATATTGGGATCTATAAAGAAAAAACAAGAAGATACTGGTGGAGCTACTACAAAGAAGAAAAAGAAAAGTTAAATTCCATATTCTTCTTAAGTAAAATGTCGCCTACATAAATGATTTCTAAGAAAAATTGTTAATGGATGTTTCATCCTTGCAGTAGAGTCACGTTGGTAGTTGGGTAAGGCTCTAAAACATCTAGTATCGTAGTGAATTCTTTGATCGGATTAATCATATTTGTGCTTATTTGGTTTTAGACGTTAATATAGTAACAAGAGCCGATTTTATCTCTAAGATAGACAAGCTGGCTATTTTGTTCGAATGATTGTGACAAAGTAGAAATATGATAGGTTGATGAAAATATATTCAAGGCTTACTATCAATTGAGCAATAGATGCGAATTGAAATCATAGTTATTATCAGGATGACACTCTCAGAGACATAAAAAACTCATTGTTTAATATTGAATCTCAAAGTAGTAATACATACTGGATGGAAAGGGGAAAAGATCTCGAGAAGAATACTTCTCCATCCAGATAATTGGGTTTTAGTTACGTAAATGTTATCATGCAATGGATCTACATATTCTTATACTAAATTATCTAAATGAATCATATCGCTAAATGGTTTATAAACCTCAATAGCAATTTTACCCGGTATAAGATGCCCGTACTGCCATATAGCATTTAGAGTGATGTTCTAAAATACAATTGTTAAGTGGACCACAATGTAAGTATTTTCTCAAAACATACTGCAAAACCATAAAAACTAATTCAGGGATTGATTCATTCATCTCCATCCTGTCCAAAGAATTTGGCATAAAATCTATTTGGATTAGTCAGAAAATTCTTTGTATAATTACTCTGCATGTTTATGGCTTCTGCTACAGCGAGATAATAAGACTCCCAAGTTTATTTCATCTTAAAATGAATTTGCATTGAAAGAGAATAATTTTTTAGGATGTTATAAGCAAATAAATTCTAGAGTCATAGTAGAAATTATCTTATTTTTAAGTAGATCCTGTTTTCAAACCTCGCTTATACACTACTTTAGCCTTACCATTTCTAGGCTTTATTCTTAGTCTCATATTACAGCAAGGGCAGAATAAACTAACGTCCCATATTATGAAAATACTACATGTTTGACAACGTTTCTGACCTTCAAGA
>JARFXS010000026.1 GCA_029194465.1 Candidatus Nitrosocosmicus sp. | reverse complement strand
GTACCATACCAAGCCTCCTGCAATCAGTAAATAGTGTGCAGAGAGCATTATCGCTGAAATCCAAATTTGTTCCACAAAAGCCGTTAATACTATAATGGCAAACCAGCTATCTCCAATAACAATAGCCAATAGGCCGATTAGCTCGCATATCCATGGAATAAAATGGTGTTTTTCATTTTTGATATTGAGAAGAATAGTTAGTGCTAGAACTGTAAGGATCGAGTTCAATATTGGGTAAGCTATCGTAACTAAAAACAACATCAGCCCTCGAAAGTTAGAAATTTCCGTAAGGCTAAGCATCAAATTTAGAATGTAAATAAGGAAAAGGCCTGTTCCAATTGATACTATATATATTACTTTCTTGTTCGTTATTTCTCCGAGTTTCTTGTAAGTTACCAGTAACCTGTATATTAAAAAACCATAAGCAGACAACAAGAACAAATCAGCTAATGATGGTACCGGAGATACTATATCAAGGACTATTTCATAGTACCCCCAAATAATGTTTGCTATAAACCAGAATACAAGACCGACGGTAAGATGAATCGCCGTCCTGTCCCTTTTTATGTTGGATCTATCCTTTATTAAGGCAATCAAGGATAATCCTGCTGCGATAGATGAATTAATGATCAACATCCAACTCGAATAAATCATTCTGCTGTCTGCATCTGCAAGAATGATTACAAGGTTTGCAATTGCTATTGCAGATAACAAAGCCACAAAAAAATACAGAGGCCGCAATGATTCTCTTTTTCTTTGGATAGTCAAAAGGCCTATTAAACTTTTAAATGTATTTTCATATCATCGCAGAAAGATCACCAAAGTTATCAATCAAATCTCATATTCTTACACTATCTTATGCTTGATCTTATTGGGATCACCAAACAACAATAGTTTTTTGAAAAAAACTTCCATCCTTCATAATTCCCAGCAGACAATCAAAGAAGTATTAGTATCCAGAAAAATTATTTGGCCGGAAATTGAATAGATCAGAACCTGCTTTTTTGTTACAACAGCTAAACCTCCAATAAGGATCCCCAAATAAAAAATAATGGGATTATTCTATCTTCACTGCCGGACTATTTATTATTACATTTGATTTTTCTATAGATAGTTCACCCTTTGCTTGTGCATCCATTATGTCAGCGGTAGATTTTAAGATTCTTGCTTGAGATTCATTATTCCATTTCACATAATTTATTTCGAATAAAGGACTATACCCTTCATCTCCGGAGGTTGCTGATGCGACTGGAAGTTGATGCTCAAATGTACCATTCCCTAAGATTCCATTTGTAAATACAAAACCCTGTTGACGAGCAATTTCCGACGTATTGCTGAGAGTCGGGGCATAGTTAACGTCAAATTTGGTCGTATTGGTAACTGAGGAAACAATCCTTTCCTCAGATGCATCCGTACTTATAAAATATGATATATTCCCATTTACGTAGCCTTTTTCAACAGGAATACTTATGGAAGTGATATCGTTCCCTCCGTTTGTAGAATTATCGGTTGATTTTAATGGTTCACTCTGAGATAAAGTACTATCTTGACCCTGAGCTACTCCAGACGATAACAGAGTAACAATAGCGCTCAGCGTCACCACAATAGCCAAAATCGACTTATTATATGTGAAAGTTTGTTTCATCGTCAATTAGTGTTTGTTGTCCTATAAAAGAATTTCTTGAAGATGGATCGGCCTAGCTTTTGGTTAAAATAACAAACAGATTTAATTTTTCACTTATAAAATTTATTTTGGATATACTTCTAGCAGCTATGTACAGTAAAAAAATTAATCTGATCTGAGATATTGCATGTCTTCGCTGATATTTTTGAATTATGATCGCATAAAGCAGATAGTGATACTAGAGAAACTATCTGAAATCTGTAGAGGATTGACCGGAGTCTATCACCCAGATGTAATATCTCTTAATAGTATCAATTCTACAGTCATTTTTCTGCTAGATAGCTTGGCTCTGTTCTTCTGAATCATTCCTATCGTTCCAATCTAGGGGAAACATGAGCCTTGATAGGAATTGGTGGAATAATTCATGTAAGGAGTAAAACTTAGCAAAGGATAATCGAAAATCTTGAAATGGAAAAGGGAGTATTCAATGATTCTTGCGATTGCCCTACTTGTTTATCTTGGTGGTAGTATATGTCTAGTAATAGATTGTAAATCTCATGCAATTATATGGAATGCAATTAATTTCGTGGGAAGTAATCTAGGAAAACAAAAGATCAAATCTTGTCTAGATTCTTTTGAATTGGTTAAGATTAGCCCTACAGAGTTTGTGTTAATTAGACATAAATGAATTGTGTGATAAATATTCGTCAAAAGTTTAGGTACAGAAATACCATAGGTTGATCTATAGTTAACATGACATTCCTAGACTATGATTACAATTAACTTCCACATTTCTTAATATTTTACTCGTTTCATATACAACCCTATGTTATCTTATATTGTCCATCCTATCTTCTACCTAATTGTCTGCATCTTGGATCGGAAATTAACATTCCAAAATTGCTTGCTTAGTTCATCTTTCTGTTCAAATCTTAGAATGAATTTGTTATTTAACAAGGCAGAAACATTTTTTTATTTTTGTATGGTTTTATTATAATGTGCCATCAGCCTATGTACTGATAAACTGCGAGCTAGGATCGGAGAATGAAGTGATTGAGAAAATTAGGAAAATTCCAGAGGTCGTTGAAGTATATAGAGTATTTGGAGTTTATGATATTATCGTAAAATTTTCTACCAACGATAAGGAAACAATAAAGGAAATTATTGCTTGGAAAATCAAAAATTTGGATAAAGTTCGCTCTGTTTTGTCTATGATTGTGACAGAAAACGTAGAAAACAATTGATTTTAATGGGATAATACTTTTAAAAACCTTAATTCCGTTACGGCAAACAAAAAGAATTGCTTTAGACGAGGATTACTTTTAAAAATCTAACAGTGCAGACAAGCCGTTACGTTAATGGTCCATGATATTGCTTATATAGCCTAACTTGCAATTTCTTAGAATCTTGGACGAGTCGGTAGATTATAGTAAAAAAGAAATAAGTTGTTTTCTTGTCATACGAGGTACTAAATTTGAAAATATATATCAAGTACAATAATATTTGGAAATGAAAATGTTAAAGTCCAATTTTTGATAAAAACATCACGTAATAGCAGCAAAAATTCATATTCAAAGTTTCTAGTAAGGCCTTAGAAATCAAATTGTCTGATTGCTATTTTCAACGGTTACCTTTCGTTGATTTGAGAAGCTAAGTCACATTCAACTTTCTTTCTCTATTGCCTGTTTCAGACCCAAACAATCTGGATATTATTAGAAAGGATGGAAAAATATTTGATTGTCGACAAAGAAGTCTCATTTTGGAATGAACCCTATACAAAGATTGCGTTTGGAAGTGAAAGTGGGAATCTTTTCACGTTGAATCTTGATAGTCATGGAAATCTTTGAATTATTTAAGTTGCCTTCAAAGTTAAGTCAGTAGCTAGCTGCCTTAAGTGAAAAAATGATAATTGACCACAATACCCTTAAACTCCATGGTAGGAATAGTGCGGTCTGTTGATAAATTGACTATGAGAGCTTCTTAAAGATACATTGGGTTTACCTGTTCTTTAGGTATTTCAGTGTCTATATCGACAAAAAATTCTGATTTATTCCTTTTTCATTCGGGCCAGTAATGCAGTAGCAATAATGAATATTTGCATGATTCTAGCAAATTAGGCCAATGCAAATTGTGGATATGGATATTAACATGGATACTAAGGCTATTTCATATTCATCGGTGGGCATCAAAATATTTGAAGGATCCTTGGCTCAACAAGATTCTATGTAAATTTGCCATAAACTTATTTCAAATTTATATATGGTGTTACTCATATGCAAAGAGAATATCCGATAAAAATGAACATTGATGATGAAATTGACAAGGTTATTGATAGTTATGTCGCTTCAACTAGAGAAAACCACGATTCAGACGACACATCTAGAGAAAATCTTGATGAATTTACGGAAGGATTTTCCAAAAAAGTTCACACGGTTATCTTTCCCGTCTTTAAAGAAATTAAGAACAAGCTCATTTTGCATGATATCAGGTGTGACATAATAGATAAAATACAAGGAAGGTTCGTGACCGAAATAAAACTGGATATATATCCTTATAATGATATTTCATCAGCGCAAGACAGACATCCTTCTTTAACATTCTTTATTGAAGAGCAAAATAAGGTAACACTCTACATGCAAAAGATGATGCAAGAAGAGGGTACAGCTGGCCGTGAGGGAACATTTACTTTAGATGAAATTACTACCGAACTTGTTAAGGAAAAAATTTTAGACCTATTGAAATTTTGTTTTGTCAAAAAATAGGAAATAGGAATAATTATCCAACAATCAATAGCATGTTTATCATCATTTCTTATATCCCATTTTTTTACTTAAGTGATTCATATGTGGTTACATTATTTGGAAAAAGTTGAATACCCAAATCTTGTCATTCTTAATATTCAATCCTAGACCAGCTAGAAAATTCCATACCTTGTCAAATCTCATAATAGGTTTATTTTCTCACCATACAAACCCGATTCATGGACTGATGGTGATTTGATTATGTACAGGTTGAATTTGTGAAGGCTACTCTAGTAAGGCTGTGGAATGAACGTCATCCATGTAGATGAGAGGTATAGATGCCTACAACAATTTGATTTCTAGAATATCTCTACGAATAGTTAGAGTATTTGTAAAGCAATCAAGTTTGATGCTCTTAATTTTGAATTTTGATTTCGGGTAATTTTAGATATTCTATTCTGGTAGTTTCATCTCAAAAGGAGACCCCTCCTTTGGTATCCACTTATGCTCGAGACCATGAACAAATAATATATCCGGGCCCTTGAGACAAGTAGTAACAACAGAAAAGCCCTTACTTTGGCTAATACAAGTTGGATCATGTGCCCAGTGCTGCTGAATACTTCATCAAACCCCTGGCTAAAAAATATCCTTATGTCAATTTGATTTTTGGGCTAATATTTAAAGATAGACTTTCCTTATCAGCAGAGGTATAGGCAAATTGGGTTTTGTAATTGAGCTGCTTCTCATAAATTAATATCTCAAATTTCACGGTGCTTTCGGGGATGTAAGGTCTTATACTCATTCATTTTTAACATTATAATATTATATAGAGGCAATTTTAAGTTAATTAAGATGTCATTGTCTCAACACGAAATATCGCTGAGAATAAAGCGATGGCTTGTAGAAGAAAGTGATATTTGGAGATTTGATGAAATCGAAGACCCTTCGGTTGTTATGAATCTAGTGGCTAAATCTAACAATAGAAATGTCAATATTATCGTCGATGATATGCATGATAAGGTAACGTTAATTACATCCATGAATTTCTCAAAACAACAGAAAAATTCTTTATCTCTTTTACCATCAAAGGAAAAGAATCGATTCATACCCGATTTACTAATGGCTTTATACCAATTAGGCTTGTTGGCCCGTCACAGCAATTCATCAAAGGACAAAATAGAAAAATTTATCATGGAGAAACTTATTTATTTTGATGGATTAACTAAAGATAAATTTTTTGATTCGTTGTTCACAATGTTGTTGGGCATAGATACACTTCAACAATATTTTAATAGGTTATCATTAACTTCCAACGATGGAACTATTAGCTGATTTTATCAATACTTTCCATGATACTCTAATCAGCAGCGATTGATGATGCTATTTTAATCAAATTTGCAAAAGAAAATGGTCAACTAACTCTAGAGTGTGAACTTGTATAACCTTACTAAATCATCTCAAGTTTACTTTATGATGTCCTTATGTATTATAACCCTCAAGCTCTGTTCTTCTGATAATAACGTTCCTAAATCCTCGTAGTAACATAATGTTCCATGGGTTTAGTTGCACCAACTTTGCCCCCTTCATTGGAACATTGAAGATTTCTCCAAGTTAATTTGCAATGCATATGTTATTTTGTCTATAAAATTATTAAAAATAATTTCCATGAAAAATAGAAGTCCGAGTATTATGAGAAGCAATCAAAAAATTTTTGATCGTAATTCTAAAAAAATACTATTGTATATCTTGATATTTGGTTACCAAGATTGTTTAACTACGAACAGTATTGTGTGCCTCTCCGCCTCTGCCTCCGTTCATACTATGATCGCCACTTCCACTTCTGGGTTCACTACTACCGGTACTTCCTCCACACTCATCTCCTATAGTTACATGATTTTTTGCAAAACATGATCCACCAGGACCTATATCTCCACCTATAGCATCTCCGGTATTCCCACCATGACCGCCACTTCCACCCACAGCGCTGCATGCTAGCGGTCCTAAACAAAGATTGTCTGCAAACACACTACTTATCAAACTGGTTCCTTGAATTGCGGTAACAGGGATTAGACCTGCAATCACGACCATTCTCAGTATTTGAAACTTCGAAAAATTTACTATCATTTTGATCAGAACTATATTGCCTGATTATTTATATGAGGTTTTTAATCTATTATTCTATACTAAGAATCTATAATGTAATTCTATAATAAGAATCGAGCACAATTTAGAAGAATGTTAATAGTAAATAAATATTTCAATGAATTTATCAGCTTTGTGAAAATATTATTGCCGAAGTCTTATACTCCATTTTTTGAATTTGCTTGTAATTGGAGTTAATTGCCTTTAATAAATACCCAATCTTAGGAAAGTTCCAACAAGTTCATTCTTCAAAGTCTTTAATAGTTATTTTATCACTAGTGTTTAGACAGTTACTATGCTTAATGTACAGTTGTTACTGAGGCTACCTCCAATCTACTCTGATGCAGGTATATCTATTTTTCTAAGAAAAAGAGATTTTTGTTTCCTTAATTAAGGAATTTTATTTTTGAACCATGAGTTGCAAATGAATATATTAATGATCAAAACCAAAAAGAAATCATACCTTACCACCTAAAGATTAACAGGCATAGAAAAGATCTAACTACAAAGAAATTTCCATGATAGAGGGAGTAGCTTAATGTGTTGGTTGTAACCATAGATAAAGAACCCCCCAAGAAAGATAGTAATCCCATAATCAGGGTAATCATTTATTACTAAAATGAAGATTACTATCTGAACCCTTCGATTCTCATTTTTATACAGATCGATTAAAAAACATCTTATCGTCAATCTTTTTATCAAATCGGTGTGTGTACTTGCTTGAATTGCAAGAGGAGGCCTCTGAATGTCGTTGGATTGCTGTAGGACGTTGGATTTTTATGGGAATATATTTGACCACAGGTAATATTGATCCTTGGATTCCTAAACGAGATATGCTACTTTCATGACTAAATAGTATCTTAAGAGAATGGTTTTGAACATGACTTTGAATTTGGAAATTTTCTTCTTATTTATCACATGTTTCAAGTATTGAAATAGGAAATATTTACAATTTATTACAGTTATTCAAATGCTATGTATATTATTGCAGATTCTAATCATTCTGAAGCCTAAGATACTTGACTTGATTCTGAGAGAGTAATTTTACTAAAATGAGGGAGACAGGGAAGGAAGGTTAGAAGGTAAATACCTTTCTAAAAAATAATAAATCTTGTCATTTCCTCAAGATTCTATATATTTTGCCATCGCCATTACTGGATTCATCGAATGTCAAAATATAAAGGTCTCCATCAGGACCTGTTTCTAAATCAGTGATTCCGTCAAACCCCGTACCCCACACCAGGATATCCTTTTCGTCTTCATTTGCTATCCTATCCACTTCAATTTCAGGGTTATCAAATTCAAAGCCCGTCCTACTGTCGTTTACTCTGAAATAATATAAATTCCCATTATTAATATCACCTACAAAAACATTATTTTCATAGTCGTCTCCTAGATTTTTGGAATTAAAAAATTCTATGTCGGTAACTCCCAAGGATGGTTCCCAGCTAAAAATTGGATCACCATAATATGAGCCTGGTAATTTCACCAAGTCGTTTTCTGTCACACCACTGTCAGAAATGGGTCCCATCAATTGTTTCCAACCGCTGTTAAAACCAGGATATATCAAATTTATTTCGTCATAATCTTTATCTCCATTTTCTGTATCCCATAAAGTTCCAGTTACTGGATCTATCGCTAATCCAAAACTATTTCTTATTCCATAACCATAGTATTTTTCCATCTGACCTGTATGAAATTCTTTTTTAATACTAACAAAGGGATTATCAAACGGTGCCGAACCATCAATCTTTTTGACTTTCAGGATAACAGAGCTATCTAATAACTCTTTATTATCTTCTATATTTTGAAGGAGGCCTTCATTATTGAGATCTCCGATTACTGTGTATAAATTACCTTTGTTGTCAAGGGTCAATTTACCACCAGGGTGATTTGGCCCAGGTGTAGCAGGCAATTCCAAAATACTTTGAGGGTTTACGAGATGTTTTCCGTCCCAGTAATACTTGACTATCTTATTTACAACTTGGGTGTTGGTCTTACCTGCTGCAGTAAAATAAAGAAATACGTCTTTACTACTGGATGCATTTAGATAATCAACATCGATTCCAAGTAGCCCTCTACAACAGGTAAGGGTAGTGGAATCAACATCTAGTTTCAAAATTGGCTCTTCTATTAACTCACCATTTGAGACCAATCTGACTTGACCACTATTTTTTTCCAAAACTAGTATGTTTTGAGGATCAATAAAAGCCATACTGGTTGGAGAAGATAAACCTTCTACAATCTGCTCTACCTTTATTAATGGATCCTCAACTGAAGGTTCTGCATTTATGAACTGTGTAATAAGAGTTGATAAACCGCAAAATAAAATGAACCACCCGAAGCCAATGAACACCATATGACAATTTGATTTTTTCTTCAATATAACCATGACAGACGTCTAAGGAGATATTTATTTTACTATTTAAGGTATTCATAATAGCTGATGGAATGTTTCAGTGGTTGCTGAAAAGTCGTTATATGAAATCGTAGCCAACCTGCTACATTAGAGGATATGAAAGAATATATAATTTATGATATATACAATAGCATGGTTTTGAATAACAACTACCCTTTAGTTCTGATCATTAGTTGCTTTGCACTTTTATTCATATCAACTTCAGCTCCGAACTCAATTGCGTCTACTTCGCAATCTCCACTTCAAACACAATGCTTGAGTTTTCCTAACGTCTTAGTAACCGGGAATTCAAACAATGAAAATGATGATTCTAATGGGGGAGATGGCCCTAGTGGTCTAAAGATTAACGTCCATTTGTCTAATCAAAATACAAATAATGTAGGTCCACTTACAATTTTTGTTATCACATCAAATGGAGAATGTGCCATAGCAAAGATTAATCCAGATCCGGTTGGATCGGTCGAGCAAGAAAAGGAATTAACTTTTGAGTTTGATTCAGGCACTATTGATGTAAACGAAAACTTCAATGCCTGTGTTGAAACTTCAAACAATTTTGATTTCAACTGCGTATTAGGTACCAATAGTCCTTCAAAAGTACCCGAAGAAATCTTTTTGGAAGTGCCTATAAACAATGAAAATTCATTTACTACTTGACTGTTTATAGAAAGAATCGATATGGATCGGAGGTCAACCCTATTTCTTTTACCTTTTATACAGAGTTGGAGGATTTTGGAATCGATAAATAATCACTAACCAAACTTTCCTGTGAAAAGTCTATTAATCAACCAATATGTTATTCTTTTTAAACTATAATCACACTATCAAAAATATTCCTGTACCCTTGCCTTTATAAGAGGAATACTAATTTGCAGAAATCAATTAATTATCTTTGATTTTAATTCTATTTGCTGTTAATAAGAATATAATATGTTTACAATTTTATATTAAATGAATGTTGATGAATATTATGTGTAAATGCTCATATGAACCTCTAGATGATTATTTATCGTCAAAATATTTTGTTCTTGTCCTAGTATTTATGATAATGGTCTATATTAGTAGGGATGATTTCTATGCTTTTTCGCAAGCTTTACCATCGATCAATGATCAATCATTGAAGGCGGATCTTGTTATTAATGGATTGCAATCTCCAACTAGCATGGCATTTCTATCAGACGATATAATATTAATAACACAAAAGGAGGGGATTGTATCTAAATTAGATCTAAACAATCCAACCACTACAGAACCCTTATTGGAACTAAGCAATGTCAACAGCAAGAATGAAAGAGGGCTTTTGGGTTTGACGATTGACAACCACATTATTGATGAATCGAGCAGAGGAAATAATAACACTTTAGGGAATAGTGTATTCCTTTATGTTACTGAATCTGGTACCCAAATCGACCAAAATATGCAGGAGTCAGAGGGCAATAATGAGTTAAGAAATAGAGTTTATAAATATACATTAGATGGGCAATCTCTTTCAAATCCCAGTATTATTTTGGACTTGCCAGCAGGACCGGGAACAAACCATCAAGGAGGAAAAATTAAGATGGGTCCTGATAACCAACTTTATGTAGTTATTGGTGAGCTTCAGAGGGAGGGACAATTACAGAATATTAAAGAGGGGCCTGAACCTGACGATAGCGGAGTTATCTTCCGAGTAAATCCAAATGATGGCTCACCTTCAGTTAATAATCCTTTCATAGGTCTAAATGACAGCGGTAGTAACCCTTTGGCAAAGTATTATGCATATGGAATAAGAAACAGTTTTGGGTTTGATTTTGATCCAATCACTGCAAAGTTGTGGGATGCAGAAAATGGTCAGGATCTCTATGATGAAATAAATTTGATATATCCTGGTTTTAACAGCGGTTGGAAACAATTGATGGGACCAATCTCAAGTTCAGCAGGGGTAACAGAAAATGATCTGGTTAACATTCCGGGATCACATTATGATGATCCTCTTTTGAGTTGGGAACAATCAAGAGGAGTTACTGATTTGGAATTTTTTAAGTCAGATAATTTGGGCAAAAAATATGAAAACAATATCTTCGTTGGGGATATAACCAGAGGCAGTTTGTTTTTCTTTAAAGTAAATGAGAATAGAACTGGCTTACATTTTGATAACCTAAATATCGCAAACGACTTAATTGCATCAGATGAAGATGAGATTTCTTCCATAACTTTGGGTAGTGGATTCAAAGGAATAACAGATATCGAAACAGGGCCAGATGGCAATTTGTATATACTAACTTATAGTAGGGCAGATGGAGGCCAAGGAGCTCTATATAGCATATCAAAGAATATCGCATCAGGTGCATGATAGGAATATTGATATGAAATGGTTGAATCTTAAATAGTTTTTATGTGAAATTTTAAGATGTTATATGTACAAAAATGAAGAATTGCTTTCCATACATGATGTGAAAAACAAAAGAATATGACTCTCATTTGAAATTGTCTTTTAGGCCATTCCTTTTTATTACATTCTGATAAACTTAAAACCAACTATTACAATAAAAACTCGATGTTAAAAAAAATGACACCCATTGATGTATTAAATTCGGTGGTTGAAGGTATAAACGCAGGAGATTTGGATTCCCTCATGACCCTTTATGAGGCTGATGCATGTTTTGCGTCGCAGCCTGGTCAAGTTGTATATAATCCTGAATCCATACGTCAAAGCCTGAGTAATTTTATCGACTTAAAGGGTAAGCTGGATTTAAAAGTAAAGAGGGTACTTCAAGCAAGCGATCTTGCATTGGTTACTACCGAGTGGTCTTGTAGTGGAACTGGACCTGATGGCAACCCTATCAATTTGTCTTCCAAATCCACCGATGTGTTGCGTCAACAATCCGATGGATCCTGGAAGTTTGTCATAGATAATCCTTGGGGAACAGACTAGTTAGGCAAAACGCTCAAAAATGCTGATTCAAATGGCTATCCTTTTATGGTGCTATTTTTAGTATTGATTTTTTACTTTTAAACCTGAATACCTTATAATATTAGATCACTATAACTCATTTTCAAATTTAGTATATTTTTTCGAGAACTACAAGAACATCAAATCTGCAATTAGGTCGATGATGATTAACAGCTCTAGATAAAAGAGATATTAATCCAAATGCCAAACTATAACTTCAGATTCTATGTGAAATTACTGGAGAGTGGAATTTAATGCAATGTCGGAAATACAGAAGCTACAATTCAAAATGCAATTATAAGACGTAAGGTGGTAAGAGATTTTACCGGTCTTTTATGAATACTGATATGCTAATCATCTTATTTTTAACCATCTTATTAATAGCTACAAAAAAAAGAGATGGTCCATGGATTTCCTAATCAATTTAAATTTTACCATGGTGCTTCTATTGGTAAAGACTGAGAAAGGGACGGTTGATGAGAAATTAGACAGATAGTATAGAAAAAGCAGCCATTAGAAATAGAGGAAACATGAAAAGTTTTGATATGGTTGTTTGGATATCTTGATAGAGGTTTATCCCACAATAAGTTCTTCAAAGCTGGTAAAATCTTTAGAGTGATCTACTTTCCATGTCATACCCAAGAGTTATTTTCTAAACCTAGCCTAATTTTGGGTCCAATAGTCCTTCACTACGTAATTCAGAAATTATCTTCATTAAAGTGTCATAATCGATATCGACTTCATTTAGAATAAATGAATGGTCCACTTTCCTATGTTTTTTGATAAATCTTAAAATTGTCTGCTTTTTCCTTTCATATATCCTATCCTGCATCATGATATGGATCCAAGTAATACTTATTTCTTTTTACACATAAAACATCTGGTTCACACCTCTCTATGATAAGATTACTTTTGGCTTCAAATTCAATTGGATTGGGTTTATGTCTATACCAAGCCCAAAATGAGAGGATAAATAGTACAACAACACATAATATGTAAATTGAGAAGAAGGGAAGGTTTTCCAATTATTCTTTTCTTTAGGAGATTGTCTTTATGCTAGATTTCTTTGAGATGGAGCGTGTAATAGAAGAACTTGCAAAAGCTTATCCTGCTCAATGCGCAACTACCTGGTTTAAGATAACAAAAAATCACAAACCATCTGAAGAAGAATATCGCAACAAAGTAGCAGAGTACATGAAAATATTTGAATATTTACTCGCTACCTATCCACCTGGTCCTGATACGGATAGACTCAAAGAATTGGTCAAAAAGATTTTGGCAAAAGAAATAGAAAAGGTCCTTAAAGGAGACAATAAAGATGTAGAAAAAAGACATAGACACTACGTAATCAATTCTCCTTCACCAGTTTATTCAAATGATACTTTAAAGGAAGTTTCTGAACAACAACATTCAGAAAAATCAATTGATATTGCTAGCAATCCTTTGATAAAAAAGAGACAAAAAAATTATGAGGGTATAACAGTATTAAATGAAGAACAAAATCAGGAAAACCAAAATGAATATAGCAACGAAATTATAGTTAATCGTCGTCGCAAAAAAAAGGTAATGATTTCATCAGATCAGTAATAAAAATAACGATATCTATACCTCCACTTCTCCATATTTTGAGACTCCACGGTTTAGTATTTAGGCAACAAGAGTCAATAATACTACTTAATTAATTTCATCTACGATATTACTCAAGTCATGTCTAAAGCCATCAATTAATCATCAGATAACCAAAATAAGAAATATCCTTCGAATAAGTCTAGTCAATATGATGGATGTTGATAATGCTTTGAATAGGATCCAGTAATCCTTAAAATATTTTCGGATAAATATTATTACAAGGAGAAATTCAGAGTGGGAGTAGAACATAGAGAGACCTAATACAATAATTATGTCTCACTATAACATTATTATCAAGCGATATTTCTTACACAAAACAAATTTTAAACATACTTGTAAAGCTCTTCAAAATATTTCATGAAATTTCATTGTTGTGATAAATTGACTCTAAACCTCTTCTCATCGACATTTGTTTAAAAATGAAATTCTACTAAGGTCTTACACCCGAGAAAGTGTAAGACCCTAATGGAAGTGTTTCGGCTATGGTAATTAAATATACTTTGAACATGTTAAAAAACATTTTGATATTCTACTTCAGTTTTAATCATCTAGCATGCACGTATAATTTATTCGACCCTACAGCGTGGATATAGAAGAATGTATGGTCTAACAAGGTCAACACCTGACATTCATAATACCCGTTTAATAGTATTTTGTGAATTTCTTCCGGGTCATAGTTCCTGCTAACAATATTGTAATCTTACTAAATTCTATTCTACTAATCAATTCAATAACTCTGAAATGATAGAAAAGATTCACCAAAACTTGATCTCATGTATTAAATGAAATTATACTCCAATGATACAAACCAGTGCTGTAAACTTTATTTCTGCGATTTTCTTGTTTTTAGTGTGCGGGTGTCATTTGTTTTGGGATTTAGTTAATTCTCTTGATAATAGTTTGTTATATCTCTTTTAACCTGTCTTAACTGTCAAATTAAATTGATAAATTATCATAAAATAATCCAAGTACAAAATAATGATATTTTCAATCATTTAAATGATAAATAGGATATTATGCTTAGCAAAATTGTGGTTGTTGTTACTGCCACAGGGGCAATTACAATAATCACAATTACTGCTGTGTTTGCGCAAAACATATGTTATCTATTTGATTAACCTATCATGGATTGTATGATCAACAAGGTTAGTGCATGTAAAGCTAGGGGTTGATATCGTAGCTCTACGGCACAAGACCAATCAGCGTAAAATCAAACTCCATCTCTAGTACATATTTCATCAATTCGGTAAATCAACATGTTCTCTTTCTTAGAACCATATAATAACTGGGCTTACTAATGGTAAGTGTCGTGCTACTCTACAATTTGATCCCTACTCTATTAAGTTTTTAAAAACCAAATATAGTAATTTGCAACATTCTAGACATATATTTACATTTGGTAACATATTAATATCAAAAATATGTGGAAATTGTTAAAAAGTATCTATTGATCACGAATTAAAATAAAAGTTTTTTAAATTATCAGATATCTTAAGATAACTAAACTATCTTTTAGCAGGGTTTATTTAATTCAAAGTTTTTTAAATGGATGCCTATCGAATTTATTATTATCTACACCCCTGTATTATTATCACTGATGACCATTTTCCACAGAGAGATTTTGAATAAAGGATATGCATTAGTAGGTTTATTCTAATTTTGAGATGTATAAGGATGCCATTCTCTCTAGGAGAATTGAATTCTCTTACAGCCTTTATTTTTATGAATCACAATAAAGGACGAACAATTTGTATATTATATCCTTCGGATTTTCCGGAAAAGTTTAATACGTGATATGAAATATTTTATGCAAATGCAATCAACCAGTGAGAGTTCTCAAATCAGAGTAATAGTATTGATTAATGCGAAGGAAGGAAAGAAGCAAGAGCTATTAGACCTTTTTGTTCCCCTTGTTGATCCACCAAGAAAAAGAGAAGGCAATGTAGTCTATACATTTAATTCATCAATGGAAAATCCAAATGAATTGTTGTTTGATGAAGTTTGGGATAGCCAGGAATCTTATGATAAACATTACAACAGTCAGGAGTCAGTAGCTTTGAGAGCTAAGATAAAAGATTTGTTGTCTAAACCAATAGAATTTAAACTTTACAAGGAAATTACTGGTCCCTAGATTGGATGTGAACCCCTACGTCTTTTTAAATCCTATGGAGATTGCTTATTCTAACGAATAAATCAACTACTCCATTTTCACTTTTTTTGAAATTATCTAATTTCCATGATAATTCTGTAGGTATCTCGAAGGAATTCTACCAGACGCACGACATGGATCTTTGATTCATTATTTTCTCAAAATGCATATCCAAACGGAATCGAAATAAAAGTCAATATTCAGAAGTAATTTCACTCACATAAGCAATAATATACAGAATTAGTTCTGTATTGTATAAAAATAGATTACTATAGGAATCGTGATTTGTGATACTGGATGCATTATAATTGATTGTAAATATGATTTAAGATTACCTTTGTTTAGTTTTTTACTTCACGAAAAAATCACATATAATCTGAAAATTCATAATATCGCTATTATTAAAATGCAACTGCAAACACAATTTGCATTTGTAGGTATTGGGTCTTGGTATTGAGATCTGTTATGCTATCTCAAGACCTTTATTGGCTCGCGCCAAAGCCTACATGCTTTTATAAAAGTATAATATTATACGTTGACCAACATTAAATTTTTTACTAAATAGGAATTATTTGCCTCAATTTTCTCTTTTATAGAAGATTGCCTTTCATAATTAAGACAAATTAAGGACGTGACTTTCTTGGAAGTTTATGAAATCTGTCATTAAGTCAATGTATTCTAATTTAGTTCCATCAAACTTCACAATTTCAAATGATTATGTTTTCGTCAATAATTAAAATGGATATATATTCCATAAAAAATTTTATCTGCATAATCGGTGTACTCATTTTCGAATACGAAACATTTTGATTAAAGTTTTTGGATGTCAATCGTCTTGACTTTTTTCCTCAATCTTTTCGCACTTTCATAGCTAGTAGGACAATCGCTGAAAATAACTTTTAATTAATAGATGGTATTCGTATGGAATGCATCTTGTAGGTTACAGTCATCCATTATCCATTAGAAAGAAATTAACGGCATTTTGAAGGCAAGATTCATGAATATTCAAAGACCTAATTAATATATTACGAACGAAAATATTATGTTTACTTCCTGAAACTAATTTTTATTGATCTAGCCCAAGACAATCGAAGTCTTGATAATAATCTCACTACTGTAATTTAGTTACTATTTAATTTATATACTTTCTTTAGACAATTAATCTCCTACTTAATGAAAATTTTCGACAACCAAGACAATTCAGATCTGAATTCTTTTTCTCCTACTCTCATAACAACATATTCACAAAAAGCTGTATATTCAATTCACTCCATAGAACGTATTCTTTATGTACTGCTGTCAGTCTTAGTGGCCTTTGCATTATTAGTTTTTATAGATACTGCAGCTGTTAAGGGATATATCAAGTTTTTACCAGAAGATGAATATGATATTGTTCTTTCTTTAATAGCATTTATAGCCATAGGAATTATCGTATTCTTGTTAAGAATAATTCTAAATACTCGAAAGAAATTAGATAATTGGGCTTATGTTTTTGAAAAAAACTCTATTGGATCTTTAATTAGTATTGGTCTCTCAAATCTAGATAAAAAAACTCTCTTCTTTTCCATTATTGAGAATATCGATGAAATTGGAGAGCCCATTAAAAAGTATATCTCCAAAAATAAAGATAATATTGACTCGTTCTTTGACCAGGGGATTTCTAAAGATAATGTGTTTGATGTTTTAATCGATGGTGATAAGATTATGTCCAAAGATGGCCATGACGATAATGACGTTATCACAAAGAAACTCAATGAATATGGCGCGGTTGTCGGAAAGATAGTTACTAACCCAGATACAATCGATACTAATGAGATCAAGTTATTTATAAGATCAGTATTGGAATATTCTAAGGCTACAAATAAATATGTTGGACTGGCATTATTGGTCGGAAATGAAATAACAAGTGAAGCAATGGATTATGCTAAAAATTATTCAAACAAATCAATAGGCTACCTAATCATAATCGAGAAACCCGGTATCGTGAATTCAGTTTGATGATACTATTCTAGTATGCGAACAAACCTTAATCAAGATCCGAATCCAATTTATTTACTGATCTGGAAAAATCTAGAAATGATTTTATCCATTTATCGTAGGCTTCTACTCCCTTTTCTGTTATCTTATAAAATGTCGAATTAGGTGTTTTGATTGATTGAATGAGTCCATTATTTTCTAACTCTTCCATTAGATCATTAATTCTATCTGATCTCTGCTGCTTAATTCCGGGTAATTTATTAATAATGTGATACTTTGATATGGGCGTATCCCTTGAGGAGATGCAAAGGTATTCTAGAATGGATAAAATAGTATACTCTGGAGATAATCTTTTCTTTCTTTTTATGCCCATTCTCTATCCCATTAAAGTCCTTGTTGATTAAGTAGTATTTGTGATTTGGTATTAATATTACTTTTTTTACTTATCCTTCATGAGTACTCAGTTTAGTAATCCTTAATTACTAGTATCAGAATTGACTCAAATGCCGAATATAATTTGGTTTGTTATCTCTTTTATTTAATATCGAATAGTATATAATATGGATAACCTCAAATGTCTACTGACAAAATTAATATCAGACCACCAACTCATTTAAATGATATCCGCGATTTGAGTTCAAAATTGCAATTTGTTGGGGAGTCATTGAATCTAAATCTTTATTTTTATAAACATACATTGAAGTTATGGGAAAATCAAATAAATCCTCTAGTATTTTGTCATAATTAATTAAGGCGTTATCAAGTCTTTCCCTCAAAAATTTATTTGTTTCTACAAAGATCCTTATGCCTTCTTTACCATTCTTTATAGCATTAGCAATCAGGATCTCCCATTTTTTGAGGAATATTTCCGCATTAAGACACTCATCTGGATGATACCATTCTTCCGTTGGTTTTAAAATTATACTGCCTTTCTTTTTAAGATTCTCATCAACTAGGAATTTTGCTGACCGTTTCACAGCATCATAGGTTTTACCATTTGAGCAGTTTTCCAAAAAAATAATTACCAATTCATTTTGGTCTATACCTTTTTTAATGAAGGATTGAAAATCACATAATTCAATTTCCCTAGAGTAACATATTACAAACACGTGACTTCCACGTCTTAATGAATCAAAAGATTTCAATTATTTTTTACAAATATTATTTCGTTAGTTATGTATAAAAGTAATAAGGCAATATAGTTCCAGTATCAATTAACTCAGTTATCGATATCTCTTGTCGAGGTAACTATTCTTCATATCCCATTCGTAATCTCAACCCGTAGCTCAGTAATGGTTTGAAATACAAATGAAAAAATAAATCTATATATCTTCATAATAATGGTTGGTACAAAAGAAGTTTTTACTGCTTACTATGTGAAGTTTGGTTATAAAGTCAAAGTGATAGTTAATATCTTTGGCCTCGATTACACCAGTGATGAACACGATTGGTGATTTAGTGAGTTTAGTTATTAGAAGCAGTAATAATGTTACATGGTCTCTCAACTACATTCCTTTACTTTTTTTATATCTTTGCTATAAAGTTTATCCATGGACAAAATAATAACAAGAATCCCTAAACTAAAAGCTCTACAAATGAAGGCATATAATTATGAATTGACTAAAAATTCAAAGGAGGACGTCTTATCGTTAAATAATGATCTAAATAATGATAGATTAAATGGGTTATATGATAGTAACGAATCTAAAAAGACAACGGAATCAGATGAATTGAGTTTTGTAGATGCGAATCAGGAAAAGTCAGTACAAAAAGAAGCAATTAATATCAGTAAACCATTGCTTATAGAGAATTATGCTGAAGTACTAATACAAAAATTACTTGAGCAAAAATTGAAACTCTTGAATAGTAATGAATCTAATTTACCATACTATTACCACGGTGGTACATAGAATTGTCCCAATCAAGTGCGTAGATAGGTGGAGTGTTGAATATGAATATTTCTATTTCTGAATATCAATTAATATGCGAGGCAAAAATTTGTGGCTGTATTAATAAAAAAAGGGTGGTATATGTCTTTTCTGAACCAGTCCATAGCTTGTGTATTGATAGGAAACAATTGCTCTTATCACAAATTCAAGCTTGCAGGAATTTACTAAAATATACAACGGACAAAGTTGAATTGCTTATAGTTGAGAAAGAGATCGATATATTAAGTTCGCTCTGTTAATCTCATTACCTGAGTGCCCATCATATTTTTATGAAACTCTCGATGCGAGTACTTGATTTATTGATATGGGATTCTGTAAGAACCATCAACTAGGTTGTATTGCAATATAGATTAACGTTCTTTTACTAGGAATGAAATTCAAAAAATCATGTATTGCTTTGCGTAGTGAGAATCTGATGTAGCAAAGGATTTGCTATTGTGAAGAATAATCAATCATGCTTGTAACCCTTCGTAAACCAAATCACATTATTCATGAGATCATCCTAATAAAGTGAAGAGCAAAAATAATAATCCTAATTCAATCTTAGACCCTTATCGAGCCTCGGAATCCCCTTACGCTATAGTAAGAAGGTGCACTGTTGTGATAGACAAAGACTTTGTCGTAGCGACGATCAGCAAAGAGGGCGCCTCCTAGTTTTCTAATATCCGGCGGTGGTTTTATCCAACTTGATGTCTTGGTATCAAAATTTCCAATTTTCTGTAATTCTCTATACTGTACTTCTGATAGTAATTCAATTCCCAGGGCAGCTGCCATGTCAATGGCGTTATTTTTTGACCTAAATGTTTTCCTCGCCTCCTGGCCTTCACGGTCGTAGCAGACATTCCTACGGCCAACTGGGCTTTCGGCTGAACAATCATAAAAAAGGTATTCAGTAGTCTTCATGTCATAACCAACAACATCCGGTTCACCGCCGGTACTTTCCATTTCCTTGAGTGACGCTAGTTTTTTATCATTCCCCTCCAGCTTTGCTTGCACTTTTGGCCACTCAAGACCTACATGACGGTCCATGTTTTTTTCAACACGAGCCTTTAATGTGTCGAGTACTTCGCGAAACTCTCGTGACAACTCTTTTTTCATTTCTACAGCTGAAGTAGATCTTTTTTGATCTAGCTTGTTCATATTCATAATGTTCATTCCGAGGGTATAAAATCACATATGTAACTGCTTTTATTGCCTAATAATATACAACTATACCCAAGTGTTAAAATTATGTGTCATTATTTATACTAAGAATTGATCCGCTCATAGCATGAAAGGAAAATCTAATAACAATGACGTATTTCTTCAATCCAATTGGTAAATCTTCGCTTGACCTGACATAATTGTTTCTATAAGAACCTTATCCGTACCTTGTTTACCTCTGAGAGGTATTTTCTAATTCATGTAGCTTCATAGCCACCTATATCTCAGAAATGATTTTTTATGCTTTATTGTGATATTCTTTAATAGAATCAGAGTATATGAAATACCATAACTATCAGGTCTTAAGTTTTGTACAGTAAACATCCAAACTGGTAAAGGCCCGCAGAAATGTCTACAATTCTAAAGTAGTCAAAGTAAAAAATTTTGATGATTCTTTCAAATTTTGTTGTAAAAAACCTTTGAATCCCATATGATGCAACATGTTTCTTCTAAGATAAATCTAAATAAACTAGATATTGTGATACCGATGGAAGATAGTAAGTTTAAAATCCCAATCCATTAAATGATTGATCCAGACTATGCTTGGGATTTGGATCCGGATCTAGATCATTCTAAAGTGAGATTTAGTCAAAAAATATTCTATATTCATAGAAATTGAATCGTTGACATCGAGTTTGAGTCATGTAACGACTTGAATTATAGTACCACATTCTAATGCACTATCAAACTTGCCAAAAGAAATAGAACACAAATAAGATTCATAAATAGCTAATTAAAGCAGATCATTTATTCAAGCTAATTGAGTCGACATAAACTATGATACCTAGATGAAGTTGATTTACGAATAATCTAAAAAAAATGACACCTAAATTAAGAAGGAGAGATTAAATTTAGAATTGGACTCTTACAATTTGTTTTTTAATGTTCCCAATGACTTGTTATGAATTATCAGGGGGCAAACTTAATGCATCTAAATACATTATTTCTATTAGAAGTGGATCTCTTTGCTACATTTCCGAAACTTATATACTAAAATTCTAGGACTTGATACTTACAACCTTGTGTCGTATTATCCCTTGCCTACCCATGTTCCGGATCTATTCAACTGATAAATACAAATTAGATCTATTGGCATGAATCACAGCTATACTTATATGCCACTCTTTATACTCAATGAAGGTTTTTTTGTGAAAAATATATCATGAAATTAATGATGATCTTGAAAAAGCTGCTATTGTGCTCAATAAAAATTGGTACAAAGATTATATCGAGTTAGAAGAGACTTAGTGGATTCAAATTCAATTAGAAAGAATACGAACATTTTTTAACAGAATGAGTTTTATTAGAAATCAGAGAATGAAAACCCTACAAATTGCTACCTTTGGCGACAAAGATAAGGATGGGATAGCATTGGGGATTCAAAATTTTCCGATTCACCAACTCATGCTGTTATGCTATACAATTGATGAATCTAAAGCCATCAAATATTCCAAGAGGATTGAATCAATAATCGGTGTTGATTCAGAAATAATTCTAATCAAGAAGGAAAATGTTGTCAAGGATACCATTGAAAGGGTTAACGAGATATTGTCAAGGAAAAGTACTGAATATCCTAATATACTAATGAATGCAAGTTCCGGCGATAAATTACTTATATGTGCAGCACTCTCATCAGCATTTATTAATGGAATAAAGGCATTTACAGTGGATCATGGTAACACGGTGCTTTTAATGTGGCCAGTTCTCAATTTCAGCTATAGTGAAATCATATCAGACACCAAATTAAACATACTAAAAAGTATTGATAGCATAGGCGGGATGGTAAGTAGCTTAGAAGAATTAGAACAAATTTCAGGCTACGGAAAACCTCTTTTAAGCTATCATGTACAAGGAGGAAAAGAAAATAAAGGATTAGCAGACTTGGGTTTAGTAGAAGTAGATAAAGGTGAAAGAGGTAAAACAATAATTAACATTACTACTTTAGGGAAATTAATGGTTACTTCCAATAGTATTGTCCATCCTGGTTAATGCATATGGTTTGTAACACAAGTGACCATTGAAATTCTGTCCAGACTATCCAAAAACGTTCGTGTTTCTTCTTCTATGGTAACCTATAATCAAAGTAGTTTCTGGTCGATGACAATCCAGGGGACCCTATTTTCTAGATGATTCGTTTATCTGCTACTTAGCAAAATATCTTTATACTCTTAAGATAATTTTTATTTTGGTCACATATCTTTTCTATTAATCTTTGGGCGGACCTTATTGAATTTTAGTGTGCAACTAAAGGTCTGCGTAGGCCCTCTACTTTTAGCTTATCGACAAATATTTTACACTCTCATTCTATCATCTTACCACATAATTATGTCAAGTCACAAAACACTATTGTTATTGGCAGGAAATAGCAATTTAATTGCAATAAACTCAATGACTAGGGGCGATTTCGACTTAATTGTTACTATTTATTCAAATTAGATGTTTACCAATTTTTTGCACCCATTTGAATAACTCCATCAAAAGTTAATTTATCTCAAGTGGGCCGGAATCGTCTATTGAAATAGTAGGGTTCCATAATGCTCTAGCATCTATCAATCATTCTGAGACCCTATCTAGTAGTATATTTCAAAAAATGTTATGATTAGTGGTATAATTTCCGGTGTATTTCTTATAATTGATAAAACAATTATATCAAATTTCTATAGAATTTTGAAAATGAATTGATTAATACCTTTAAGAAATAACAATATTTATATAATTATTTTCAAAACCAAAATCAGGCTGTATATAATGACTGACAATGAAAAAATCAAAAATATGATCGAAAATGCATACCTTCAACACAAACAAATGATCGAACTAAATTATACTCAGTTTAAAAATATGATCGAAAATGCATACCTTCAACAGAAACAAATGATAGAGACAAATGCATCTATAATGAAAACTATTCTAGCATGTTTGGGAATAACGAGATAGTAAGCAATATTGAAAAAGTGGAATCACATTTTTTAGCTCTGAATGAGGAATCAAAAAAATCAATGTTGAATCAGTTAGACCTCATTAGAGATAATTTTCTATCTAATGCCTCCAGAATAAAAGAAGAATATGCTAACATGCCTAACTTTGATAAGTTTGTTCCCAATTCTGATGGTTCAGTAGGACCAAAATAAGAATATGAATAGATAATGTTAGGGGAATAACTTAGTTAATTGATCTGTTACCCATAACTAGATTATTAATGAAGAGGAAAAAACTTTTTTGCATGTATTTTCCTCCACATTTCAACAATCAGATTATATGCTAAATACACCCCAATATCTTATTGTAACCAAATGAGTGAATAGTGAGGATCTACTCAGTAAGATTGCGTAATTGCCTTGATTAGATCCTCACTAAACAAGATATTGACACCAAAGTAACCGTCGGATCAAAATCGTCAATTACATTAATCTTTAGAAATATCTTTGATTTTCGATCTGATTTTAGACTATTTATTACTAGAAAAACATTCAGACCTTTGAGGTATGATCTGGACATTCAAAAATGATGAAGGAATTTACTCTCTTCTTGTGTTAATATGACCTAGATGAAAAGAAATAGCTAAAACTAGCGACTTTCGATTTCCATAAACATTTTCTTATAATGCTAAAGACAGTCTTGCTAAAGATAAAAATATTCTTGAAATTGATTGTTTTTCTAAAGGCAACAAGCGTTGGATTCTAACCTATGCAATTCAGGTGTGGGTTTCAAACTAAAAATGATTACGATTTTGTCAATGCTTTAATAATCCATAGTCTTGATATATGGAGGTCTAATACATTATTGAATCTGATCCATTGTCAAAGAGTTAGACCTTTCTTAAATATTCACTCATGTGGGTCCGAAGGTGACTATTGTCCCGTTTCCATCAATCTTGATACAGTCTTTTTTTTCAATAAACCATGAGTAATCAGATCTAAATTGAGGATACTGATAACGGTTCCTCAGTGTACTTCTTGATTAACGAAATGGCCGAAAAATTTAGAGATAGATCCCACTATAATACATCCAAAAGAAAAATACGGAATAAGTGCCAACTGAAAATCAAAAATGATAATTTTAACTCTATATCTTACGTCCAAAAAATCTTGTTTCTAGATGGGTTTGTCGCAAAGCAATAGGTACTTGTGATAGCGAGGTCCTAACGCATTTAGAAAAATCATAATTTCTCATCATAAAGATGACTAGTATGATATTACGAAATCATGAATTTTTATATGTATCAAAGCAAATGGTAAATATATTTGTCTTACAGAAAACTATTAGTAAATTCATTCATGATGACTATGGTCTTTATATCATTTCTTACTCTCTCATATATTTTTCAAAATCATTTCCAGTTGGCGTATAGTCAGCATGGACAAGACGTACTATCGAAAAATTCTCAATATTCTCATAGAAATGACACATCAAATGTACTTTTGGAAAAGTTCAAAGAAATAGTATTTGATTACAGCTTATCCGGAGATACTTCTAATAATGTTGTTACCTTTGATTCCAATATTTCAGTACCAATTATTGTTGGTGTTGTAACTCCCAATGGAACACAAGTTTCCGGATATGGAAACATATCAAATTTCAACTCATCAACAGTTGATGGAAATACTGTATTTGATGTAGCATCCTTATCAAAAACATTTGTGGCTATCATTTTGGCAGATATGGTGAATCAGGAATTGGTCAAACTAGGCGATCCTGTAGAAAAATATCTTCCGGCTGACAGGGTGACAGTCCCATCGTTTAATGGTCACAAGATAACACTTGAGAATTTAGCAACACATACATCGGGCATGCCCGATTTTCCAATTGGCTGGGTCAGAAACCATAGTTACACACCTCAGCAAGTCTATGACTTTGTGTCAAATTCGACCTTGTCATCGCAGCCAGGAACCAAAGCAAGCTACTCTGACATAGGGATGGGTCTATTAGGCCATGTATTGTCCCTGAGGGCCGGCGTTTCGTTTGATCAACTTGTAAAGGATAGAATCCTGAACGTTCTTGGGATGGACAGCACTGGAATGCGCATAAATGCTTCAGAAATATCGATTCCTGTGGATATCAAATCAAGATTTGCACAAGGCCATATAGCAGGAAAAGAGGTTAATTTGGAGTTTATTCCAGAAACAGTTCAGTCAGCCGGCGCAATGTATTCTACAGCCAATGATTTACTGAAATATTTGTCAGCAAATCTCGGATCAATACAGACTAAAGTTAGTGAGTCCATTCAGGAAACCCATTTGATAAGAAATTCATTTGGCCAATCTTCTGAAAACAAATCGCTAAAGGACTACGTAGGCTTAGGCTGGACAGTAACAACGGATTTTGGAAATGAAGTTATTTGGCACACTGGCTCGATAGACGGTTACACAAGTATTATAGGATTTAACCCCGGCAAACAGATTGGATTGGTGATATTTTGTGGTTGTAATTATGATGATTTTTCATCACAAGAAATGATAGATCTTGTAATTCCATTTCTTCTTTATCATAAATAACTTAATCAGTATACTTTACCAAAATATTGAAAATTCCCAGTCGAGACGGAAAAGATTATACAATCCATGAGATACTCGATTTGATAAAACAAGCTATCATTAGTCAAAAATGGCCTGAACAATTATTGCTATTTTCTCAATTAATTGATATTAAGAAACAAGAATTAGTAATGAAATTTGACTCAATCTGCAAACTTAACTCTATCGAAATTGAATTACCATCTCCATTACAAGTACATGTTTAAATATTGCAATTCATTTGAACCGACTATGAGTCAGGTTTTAGCTATCTTCCTTGTTGGACTAGTATTGCTGGTAGTAATTGGTAGCTCAACAACGAATATGGTACTCGATTTGTACGCAACTAAAAGTTTACAAAAGCAAACAAAAGGGACATCCAATGAGCCCACCGTTCAACCTGAAAGAGACTCTACGCAGTCGCCAGAAGAATCGGGGTCTACTACTATTCAACCTGAACGACAATCGCAATTTAACTCTCAGCAACGAGAAAATGATAATGACAATGACAATGGAGCCGCAATACAGGAAAAAGATGAGCAATTTAGGGACGTATTCCAAGAAGATGATAATTCAAATATTAATAATAATGATAATGATGAAGAATTAGATGAACAAATTGAAATTGATAAAAAAGCACCTATTGCTGTTTCAGGTAACAATATATATATTGTGTGGTTTAATGATCAGAATATACCAAACAACAATTCAGAGGTATTGTTTAGATATTCAAATGACACAGGAGTAACATTTTCAGACAAGATCAATTTAATCAATTCTACAAATACAGATTCTGTTAATGCAGAGATAGCCGCAAGTGGTAATAATGTAATAATTACATGGTGGGAACGAAACCAAACAAGCAATGCTCCTGTGGTTAGAGTGAGTAGTGACAATGGCATAACATTCGGACCTTTATTAAAGCTAGCAAATAATGGATCTATAGGGTGATCTGTAAACAATAGACCCTAAAATGGCAACATTTTATTCAATACTCAGCTAGATGGAAACTAAATCTCCATAATCAGTTTAATCAATATAACGCGGATTCTGACATGCCTACTATAGTGTGAATTTCAAAACTTATGATAATCAGTGGTCATTTGCTGAATAATTTCAATACCAATGTGACAAGCGGTATTCTTAAGAGGTTGTAACTAGGACCAGCCCATCGCTGTAAGATATTTTGTAAGATGCTCCTGATTTTTATGCTTACATATTATACTCTTAACAGGTAACAAAAATCCATTGACAAAAATTAGAATAATATGGTTGGTCCTTCCCACATTGAAATATTTGAAAGACCGATCAAGGTTTTGCTTCAAAGACCAAGTTAAATGGTGTTTGGGTAGCCCGACGGAACTTTGAAAATCCCGCCGATTTTATTATTTCTGATATTCTCTTTTCGCCTGCTTGCGCCCCCAGGGCCGGTCCATTCTCACTTAACGAAGCAGGAACACAAACAATAGATGATACCGAATAGAACACCCTTCCAAGCGGATTTAAATTATCTTCAAGTTTATCATTTGCAAAAGGTTCTACAAGCATCCATATCCCGTCTTTTTTTCTTAATGTTTGTAGAACATGTCTTGCAGCTCCGCTTGGATCACCCATATCGTGGAAGCAATCAAAGAAAGCTACCAGATCATAATCATCTCCTGGATAATCTGTAGACCTTGCTACTTCAAACGTTAGATTCTGTAGATTCTCCATTTCAGCTTGCTCTCTAGCCCTTTCAATTGAGGGTTTGTGTGAGTCAAATCCTATAAATTGTGAATTTGGATATGCTTTTGCCATAAGAATTGTAGAGGCTCCATGTCCACAACCAACATCTGCAACTTTAGCTCCTTCATTCTTAAGCTTATGTTCGATGGAATCTAGTGCTGGAATCCAATTCCTTGTGAGGTTTGCTACATAATTTGGTTTGAAGAATCGCTCTGTCCCTTCATACAAATAATGATGATGATCTCCCCAACCAAGGCCTTTTCCAGTTTTAAAGGCCTCAATAATTTTTTCCTAGTATTTGAAAAGGATAACTAATGATTGGTAAAAGCCTGCCACGTATGCTGGACTATTTTCATCAGTGAGGGCCATAGCATGTTCTTCAGGAAGGGTATATGTGTCTTTGAGATGATCGTAGGTAACATAACCTCCGGCTGCTTGAGCAGCAAGCCATTCTTTTATTATTCGAGGATGAGTTCCGGTCTTTTTTGCTAATTCGTCTGATGTCACCCCAGCTGTTCCAATCATGGCCTTGAATAACCCAAGTTTATCACCGATAAAAGTGATTAATGCGCCTTCTGCAGCGCCCCATTCATTAACAACCTTTCCAATAAATTCATTTAACTTTGTTTCATCTACTACCATTTTTATCTGGAACCTCCTTTAACATAGATAACAATTAAAGATTGTTCCTTTCTTATCGTTCTCGGTCCTCTATTCCACGGCTTAATGATTTTTGATAGTATATTTTCTCTTCTCATGATATAGGTATAATGTAAGTACGATAAATTAATGGCGGAAAAATAATACTTATTTTTAAGGTATGGTCTGAAATTTTGATACATAAGTTTACATGAATAACGCGGTATGAAGCTGCTCGGGTTGGAATGCTCTTGTTAAAAAAAGGGAAAAATTTCTAAGATTATGACTGGTTTGATCGGATCGTGTCCTTCTTGTTTTGCGGTGCACCGGCATAGCGATGCCAAAAAAGAAGTGTCGGAAGAAAAAGGATAATTCTTGAAGGATAATATATTCAGCCATCAAAACCATCTGACGTAATGGAAAGGATTACTATGCAGTATATCTTTTCCAGAATAGAAAATATGAAAATACATGGAAAAATAATCTATACTTACTAAGATGCAAATAAAAGCAGATCATTTATTCAAGCTAATTGAGTCGACATAAACTATGATACCTAGATGAAGTTGATTTACGAATTATCAAAAAAAAATGACACCTAAATTAAGAAGGAGAGATCAAATTTAGAATTTGAATTATTTAGAATTGGACTCTTGCTGTTTGTTTTCTCAATTCTTGCCCTTGCCTATTTTGTATATTCCGGTCAACCTTTACTATGATGGTAATCAAAGTCCCTTAACTACAGTAACCATTGCCTTTTTTTGTTCGTGATTGATGTCATGGTCAATTACCAAAGTTATCATCTTGATCCTGGAATCCCCACGGGCCCTTCAAGTGTCCAAATCGAATGATTCATGTCGCTGTCCTTGGCCCCGCACTGGATCCATGTTCTCTAAAAATCCATAAACTCCATGCTCCCTGCCTGATCCCTGAGTGTGAATGAAATTTAGTATCTGCAGACCAGATTTGAATAGGACGGCACCATTCCCGGATCAGCAATAGTCAAATATCCTGTTTGAGTGGTTGGATTTATTGCAAAGAATTTGTATACTAAAATAACCTTGGTGTATCCCCTAAATGACCTTCTACTAAGATTGTGTCATTATTTGATTGTCTTGAGACAATATCCGCTGCTTTATAAGAGTTGTTTTTAGATCTTTTTCAATGGCCTCATGTGCTTTTTCAAAGACATTTATTGACCCATTTATCCTTGGCGATTGGTCTTTAAATATTCCATCCTCGTTTATGGTCATATTTGACGACTGAATTGCAGTAACAAAAGATATTACTGGATTTGCCAAAAAACTCCTGTAACAGCAACAGCAGTTATAAGAATCGCGGATACTATCACCTTACTTTTACTCTGTTTGAATTCGATCTTGTCATTGTAGTAAATAATTTAGTTGTTATTATAACGATTGTTTACCTTGACACGTAACTTAGTTACCTGAAGTCTCCAGGGATTCTTAGACAACTCATGCCCTATATCAAATATTGGAAAAATGTATTTTGTGGGATTAACGCCTGTTATACATAGGATTTGAGAACTAGTATACTATTTTGGTAGCTAACTATTAGAATTATGTGTTCAACAACATAATGGATAATTTATTTTAGAATGTAAAATGATTTCATTACAAGCACTCATGTTGAATTATATCAATCTAATCCTTAGTCTTTTGGATAAAAAATATTTTTTCAAAATTTCAATAAAAATATTTTGACTAGAATCCAGAAGTCATTAAGTAGGTATGGAATTCTAATCCCTATCCTGCACTCACAGTTCTGCAGATTTATGAATTTATATTTATATCTTGATAAGTTTTGCACGGGTAATTTTGTTTTAGATCGATTTTAAACTTTATGAATTTTTATTTATTGAATGGGCTCAGAGAAAGCCTCAAGTCCTTATTTTCAATAGTCAAATAACTCATCTATATTGGATTATTTGAGAATTTCTACCTAGCAATAACTATCTGATTTTGATTGCTTGTACTAGTTGGGATGATTTCATAAATTTTGAACACGATAAGTCCAAATACTTCCAATCTCACTAATCTAATATCTGAATGGATCTCTCTTTGAACATACGATTGTAAATCTGGGTCACGAACCTGTTTTTTTAGTTCCTATTTTGCTTCTGGTTGTCCATTTAAATTTATAAGTTTTTAAGTAACTTTGGATGTTTAAATCAATGATTTGCAAGGATCGGAAAAAATGGATATTATTAAACCAAATAGTCGATTACAAAAAGCATTCTTTTTTATGGTTTCAAATAAACAGTTAGATTAAGATGAATATTACTTTAATTCCCCTTGGCATTGTTTTACTGTTTTTATTTTACTGTTTTTATTTTCACTCCGAATTTACCTATTCCTTATTAGCATTTGAACCATCAGCAACAAATTATAACAATGGTACCACAACCTATAATTTTAATTCAAATCCGGGGACCAACATTTCCAATTACTTGGAAAATGAGAGAAATGAGGTTCAAATCAATCATCTGATTAATATCAGTTCAAATAAAGGACATTCTGAATTGCCAAAGTTCAAGGTAGTTGGAAAAAATATCTCTATGATATGGTTAGACGATTCGTCTGGATACAGGGATGTTTACTTTAAGAGAAGTAGCGACGGTGGAAAAACATTTGAAAAAATTATAAATTTAGGTAATATTCCCGGAGGAGCATTTGACCATCAAATTGCTGTAATAGATAATTTTGTATTTGTGATATGGGAACAATCGCCAGATAATAATGGTCAAATTTTTCTTAAAGAGAAGTACTGATTGGGAAAGACATTTGAAAAAGCTATTAACTTAGGTAACAATACCGGATTATCTGGGACCCCTCAACTTTCGGTTTCAAAAGACGACTCAAGTGATATAGATAGTAATTCCATTAATGTACATGTAATATGGCATGACTCTTCTGAAGGCATAGTATTAAGAAAGAGTGACGATGGAGGTAACACATTTGAAAAAGCCATCAGTTTAAGTGAAAATTATCCCCTGTCATTTTTTCCAAAAATTACTACCCAAGGAGATAACGTATATGCAATTTGGATAACGATTAATAACAAAGGTATGGAAAATGAGACTAGAGAAGTAACATTTGCAAGGAGTATAGATAGAGGAACCACATTTGGCAAAGCGATCAATTTAACAAATTTTGCAAAGATATCTTTTAATGCACAAATAGCATCTTCAGGAAACAACGTATTTGTTTTATGGACCAATGGGACTTTTGTAGAAGACCAATTTCCTATACTTACAGATACTTTGTTTAAATATAGTGATAATTCAGGGCAAACATTTCATGATACTATAAGTCTGAACAATTATACAGGATGGTCGGTTAATCCATCGATAAAAACTATCGACGATAAATTATACATAGTATGGGAAGAAATAAACCAAAATAGATATAGCGACATTTATTTTTGTGTAATAAATATAAAAGATACAAAAACATGTAACTTCAAGACAAACTTAAGCAATGATAGTAACAATTCCTTTGACCCCTCATTTGACATATTAAATAACACTGCTCTAGTCGCTTGGACAAATGAAAATTCAAATTTTTCATCATCCATCGTTTTCAAGGAGATTGACAACCAAATAAATGATTATATGGAAAGTAAAACAACATTTTTTAGTATAGATACAAATGCTTCAAATCCTCAAGTGGCAATCTCAGATGTAGATGATAAAGCATTTATCCTGTGGAATGGATATTCAGATTTTGATGACGAGATTTATTTGGCAAGTATTGATTATCCATATACCGATAATGGTAAATACGGAATAAAAAATAATGAGATGGAAACCAATAAGACAAATACTCCTCCCAACTATACCTTCGATAATTATTTTCCGATGGAAAATATTAAAAACCGATCCTCGGATAACTATCTTTCTTCAAATAACTTCGATAATATCAGTATTGCACTTGTTGATCCAACATTTACAAATACCGCTTATGATAATTCTTTTTATATATTATATCATCTCTACATCAATAATTCGTTCGATCAAAACACTACAAAATATAGTAACCTTTTGACAAGCAAAATTGATACGGAATCAATGCCCGGTTTTAGGACATTGTATCTTCATGACCATATTGCTAAGTTAATGCCAAATGCAAATGTTACAATTATATCCGATATTGATTTACATAAAGGACATATTTTTGATGACAATACGATAGCAAACAATAAATACGATATAATAATTTTAGAACACCAAGAATATGTAACCCAGGAAGAATATGATCATCTAAGACAATTCGTAGCAAATGGAGGTATTTTGATCCTTCCATATAGTAACATGTTCTATGCAGAGATAAAATATAATGATAAAGATAACACCATAACTCTAGTTAAGGGCCATAATTGGGAATTTGATGGAAAAACTGCAAGAAAGAGTATTTCCGAAAGATGGCTAAATGAAACATCAGAGTGGGTAGGCAGCAATTATGCTCAGGTACCTGGGATTATATTTGGAAATAATCCCTTTGGCTATTTAAAACACGAGGAACAATTTATCACTAATCCAAATGTCACTATCTTGCTTGACTACAACGTAACTATACCGACTATGTATCAAGATAAATTCCCTGACTATAGAATTGCTACATATGAACACAACTACAAAAAAGGTAAGGTCATAGATTTTGGGATTTATCTTTCTGAAGACGTATTAGGGAATGAAAGATTTATCAGATTTTTCGATAGTATTTTGTTTAAATATATGCATTAACTAAATCCATTTCACAAAAAAGTACTTTGAATGAAGTAATCTAGACTCTTATTGTTAATTTTTGGTGCTAAGTAAAATACTCAGAAATGAGTCGGGATTCGAATCAAGATTTTTAGACATGGTTTTCAAAGAAAAATACATCATAATTTTTAAATATTTTGGTAACCCAAGTCTCGGGATCGTGAATTTCTAGTTCAAGATTAAATACAATCCATCTCTTCAACCATCATCCTGTCGACATAGAAATCGACTATTGAGCATCCCCAGCAGAGCTTAGTCCTAATTCCAAATTTTTAGAACAAGATACTTTTGGACATGCGTACCCAATATTAAACGGATGTTTTTTATGGATTTTCTAATTGAAGCCTGTGCTTGGTAACTTTATGAATGCAAACTTAAATATGGTTTGGATGGTAAATTCATAATATTTAAACAAATACAATGATAAATTTAGATCTTAAAGTTTAGGTAAATACTTAAACAAATGATTGGTTCATTCTATTTTTCAGTTTCTGTAATTTTATTCATAAGTATGTTATAGTGGAGCTCGTTAATTTGCCTTGAAAACGCATCCCTAATCTCTCTTACAAGTTTTAACCTCAATGAAGGATCCACACCTTTATCATCGTCCATGGAATCAATTTTTTTCATGAAAATTTCCTGATATAGAACGGATAATTCATCCTTTAAATTCGAATAACGGATTTGGCTTATATTGTCCTTTGAAAATGAATCAGTGATTTCATTTTTGAGTTTATCCAATGATTCCAAATCATGTTCATCCCTTACCTTCGTCTAATATAGATTTTATCTTGTTATGATGAAGATTTGATTTTTTTACTTCTGCTTTTGTCTTAACCCATAATATAATACTTGGAATAGATGCACCAATAATAGTTGAAACAACTAAACCATATAGAGGAATCCAGTACTCGGTAGGAAGGGGGGCTGGCAATGCTTTGAAACTTGCAGTAAATGTACCATATTGAGTAATACAAAAGGATGTCGCAGCAGTATCATTGTAAATATGCAAAGTTTTTTGTATTGGTTCTATGATTGGATCAAAAAAACTATGGGATTCTTCTATGCACGGTTTCAATGGCCTTGTAGTGTTTGAATCAATGTTCTCGTTCCAGGATACAAACTCATAGCCGCTATTTGCCTTCGCTATACAGGTTATTCCGGGTACTTCGTACAAGTATTGATTTATTGGATATTCGGTTTTCTCATCGCCACATACGATCTTGCCTGAGTTTAAAGGAGATATATTAAAAGTAATTCCAACCGCAACTTTGTTCTTAGGACCATGAATTGCAAACAGGCTATCAGAATTCTTTGAAGTCAAATAAACGATGTTACTATTCTCGTTTACTTCAATATTCGTTAGTGGTTCAGATAAGCTGATATTAGAAAGTCTGTTAGTTTTTTCATTTAACGAGTAAAGGCCATGTTCAGCTAGTACG